>CAYUMA010000898.1:0-3018 GCA_964445675.1 uncultured Pseudomonadales bacterium
ACCATCCATATGACGAGGGCGCCGGCGACGAGCGCACCGAGAATCCGGCCCTCGTAGATGTGGCTCGAACCGAGCAGCAACTCCACCGTTTCGCCGAAGTACTAGCCGATCACCGGTATCGAGATCGACCAGATCGCCGCACCCGCCGCGTTCAACGCGATGAAGCGCAGCAGCGGAATCTTGGTGATGCTGCCCGCAACGAACGGGGTCGCATTGCGAATTCCGTAAACGAACCGAAAGCCGAGCAGTACTGGAACCTGATAACGGTTCAGCAACCGCTCGGCATCCACGATGCGCCGCTGCAGGACAGGCGACTTGGGGTGCCAGCGCGAACCGTACCTCCGCCCGAGCCAGTACATGGTCTGATCGCCGCTGAACGAGCCGATGAACGAAACGATGATGACGAGGCGCAGGTCGAGCAGTTCGCTGTGAGCGAAGAACCCGGCGAGCAGCGCGATCGACTCGCCTTCGAAAAAAGTGCCGAGCAATACCGCCACATAGCCGTATTGTTGGATGAATGCGCTTAAGTCCATCTCTGGCCCGTTGCCGCCGTCGCAGCTACTGTAACCGCTCCAACGTTGTGAGTGAGTCGTGATGAAGCACCCGGCACGGCATGGCCATCCACCCGGAACGCCCCCGGGTACGTTCGCGACCGAGCGCGTGCAGGCTGTGCAACATGCGCGCGTCGAGATCGTCGACTACTCTGCAGCCGCGCTGACCGGCCCATCGAACGACATCGCGACGCTCGATGCGCCGCTCGCGGCCGACACGGTGCGTTGGATTCACGTCGTCGGCGTGCCGTCGATCGCGGTGCTGGAACGCCTGAGAAAAACGTATTCGCTCGATCCGCTCGCGCTCGAAGACGTCGTCGATGTGGGGCAACGCCCGAAGTTCAACGAATACGAGAAGCACCTGTTCGTCACGCTGATGATCCCGGCGGCGTCGGAGCCGGGTCAGTTCGAGCAGCTGAGCGTCTTTGCGAACAGCCAGATCGTCGTCAGTTTCCACGATGGCACACCGACGGACCTGCTCGACCCGATCCGCAAGCGTCTCGCCAGCCATGTGAGCCCGATGCGGGGCCACGACGGCAGTTATCTGCTGTACGCGATGATCGATCTGGCGATCGACCATCTGTTTCCGGTGATCGACGACATCGGCGTGCAGCTGTCGGATCTCGAAGAAGAGATTCTCGAACACACGCAGCCGTCGGACCTCGCGAAGCTGCACGAGATCCGCAACCGACTGCTCGTGTATCGCCGCACGGCGTGGGCGACGCGGGAAATTCTCGCTGATCTGTTTCGACACCTCGACGGCGCCGGTGGCGATCGCAGCTACCTGCGACCGTATCTGCAGGATTGCTACGACCACATCGTCAGCGTGATCGATCTGCTGGAGATGCACCGTGAAGTGGCGACGAGCCTCGTCGAGGTTTACCTGTCGCTCGTCAGCAATCGTCTGAACGACGTGATGCGCGTGCTGACGATGATCGCGACGCTGTTCATTCCGCCGACGTTCCTGGTCGGGTTATACGGCATGAATTTCGATCGGACGGTGGGTCCACTGAGCATGCCGGAACTGGGCTGGCCCTACGGCTACGTCGTCGTGGTGATCATCTGCGTCGCGTCGATGATCGGCATGCTGATCTACTTCCGGCGCAAGCGTTGGATTTGATCGGTTCCATATACGCCTCTGCAAGGATCCACATGCGCTCATGGACGCTTGGCGTCGCGTCGAGCGCGTATGTCCATTGAAGCTTCACGCGATTGGGTCGACGAGTCGCACGCCGGCGCTTTTGAAATCACGTTGATTGCGCGTGACGATCACAAGATCGTGAGCGAGCGCTGTAGCGGCCACGAGGCTGTCCTTGATCGGCATCGAGCGGCCTGCGGCGCGTAGGTCGGCGAGCAATTTCGCCCAGCGCAGCCCGACAGCGACGTCCCACGGCAAACACGTAACGCGCCGGACGGCCTCGTCAAACCAGGCTTCGAGCCGTTTGCGCCGCCGTCCTGCGGGCACCAGCAGAATCCCGAACCGGATCTCGCCGAGAATGATCGGATCAACGACGATGTCGCGTTCGTTCTGCCTTAGCCACGCCATTGCTCGCGCGTTGGGGGTTGGCTTGGTCGCGTCGCTTAGAACGTTCGCGTCGACCAGGTACGTCACAGCGTGTCGGTCGATGCGGACTCGATCGGGGCGAAGAATCCCTTTTCGGGGCAGGTAGCCAGCCAGTCCACCAGCCCTTCGTTGGACGGTGGGGCGCAGCGCACCAGCCGGTACTCGCCACGGTCGATGCGCTCGACCTCGAATTCCTGGCCGGGCACGATGCCATCCCGGCGGCGGAGATCGGCCGGCAGGATGATCTGGCCCTTGGTTGAAACGATGGTTCTCACGCGTTGCAAGATATTGTCCTACCTCATGCGAAGCAACCGTTTCGACCGCAGGATCATGTCAGTGATTAGCCCTGCTTACGCGAGCAATGGCGCGTGCCAGCAGCGCACCTCGGCGGATTCGAATTCGATCGACTCGGATTTTAGCTGAGCGCTTCCACCGGCAGCGCGACGCCGTGAATCGCGCGTGCTGCGTCGGAGGCGAGGTATGCGATGGCGCGCGCGAGATCGGCCGGCTTCACCCACAGTGAAGGATCAGCGGATGGCATGTCCTGGCGATTGCGCGCGGTGTCGATGATGCTCGGCAGCACGCAATTGACGTTGATGCCGCGGCCTTTCAACTCATCCGCAAGGCTCTCGGTCAACCGAATCACGACCGCCTTCGACGCGCAGTACGCGCCCATGCGGCCCACGCCTTTGAGGCCGGCGCGCGCACCGACGTTGACGATTTTGCCGCCGCCCGCCGCGAGCATCGTGGGCACTGTCGCGCGCACCATGTTCAGCATCGTCTTCACGTTCAGGTCGAACATGAATTGCCACGTCGCGTCCGACGTCTCGTGCACGGCGTCGCCCATCGCAAAACCGCCGGCGACGTTCGCGAGCACATCGATGCGGCCGAATTTCGCCGTGA
>CAYUMA010000899.1:0-3929 GCA_964445675.1 uncultured Pseudomonadales bacterium
AGCCGTCGGCGTTGATGCGGAACGATTCGGTCGTTAAATTCGCCGCAGTCACCGGGTACGCAAGCAGTTGAAACGCGATCTTCGGACCGGCGCGATCGCGTGCGAGATGACTGACGACCGCGGCGAGATTACCGCCCGCGCTCTCGCCGCCGACGGCGATTCGTTTTGCGTCGCCGCCGATTGCCGCTGCGTTGTCCGCGACCCAGCACGTTGCCGCATATGCGTCATCGACCGCCGCCGGATATGGATGCTCCGGCGCGAGCCGGTAGTCCACCGATACGACGATGCAGCCGACGCGCTTGAAGATCTCGCGAGACACCGCATCGACAGTGTCGAGATCGCCGATCACCCAGCCGCCGCCGTGGAAGTTGACGAGGATCGGAAACGGTGCGCGCCCGCTCGGCGTGTAGATGCGTATTGCAATCGCGCCGGCCGGGCCGGGAATCGTTCGATCCCGCACGGCAGCGACAGCGAGTTCCGGTGTGGCGGGACGCATCGCGCGGTAGTTCGCGCGGCTGTCGGCGACAGAAATTTCGACGCCCGCGGGTGGCGCCGCCGCGGCCACCATTTGCAGGAATGCGACGTACTCGGGATGGACCGGCATGCGAATGTCCTTCGAGTGATTCGGCGCAAAGCTTAACCCAGCTCAGGTTGGCAGAGCGGAGGATCGCGATCTGGAGGGGAGATCCCTCCCACAAATGATCGCTCCTACTTGGGCGCCCTTTTGTAGGAGCGATCTCCCGATCGCGATCTTCGGATATCTAGCGACTTTCGAGTACCATGCCCGTCATCCACAGTTTCAAACGGAGCAGACGATCATGGTTTCGTCCCGACACGACATGAATGGCGAAGAGGCGGCCGAAGTAGCGAAGCAATTCAATTTTCTCGAGAACACGCTGCTGAAGCATCGCACGTTGACGATCTTCGGCGAGATCAACAAGGAAGTGGCACAGCGCACCGTCGAGAAGCTGTTGGCGTTGTCCTATGACAGCGATGCCCCGATCACAATCTTCATTGGCTCGCCGGGCGGTCACGTCGAATCGGGCGACACCATTTACGACATGATCCGCTTCATCAAGCCGGTCGTGCGCACTGTTGGCACCGGCTGGGTCGGATCGATCGCGACGCACATTTATCTCGCGCCCGCGAAAGAGAACCGCTACGCGCTGCCGAATACGCGTTTCCTGATTCACCAGCCGTCGGGCGGCTTTGGCGGTGACGCATCTGACATCGCAATTCAGGCGCGCGAGATCATCAAGACCCGCGAACGCATCAACGTGACGATCGCGCAGCAGACCGGCCAAACGCTCGAGCGCGTTGCCATCGATACCGATCGCGACTACTGGATGAGCCCGGAAGAGTCGGTCGCATACGGTCTGGTCGGAAAAATCATCCGCACCGCGGCGGAATTGCCTGGTTGACATCGATGGCGAGTGTCAACGAGATCGACACCCTTGCCGCGCTGACCCGCTTTCACGCCCGCGAACGAGGCGACAAAGTCGCATTCCACTACGGCGATCGGCGCACGACCTATCGCCAGTTCGACGAACTGACGAATCGCGTGGCCAACGGACTGCTCGCCGAAGGCTTGCGCGCCGGCAGCCGCGTCGGTTTCCTCGACAAGAACTCGGACCTGTTTTACCAGCTGGTTTTTGGCGCGGCGAAAGCAGGCGCGGTATCGGTGGGCATCAACTGGCGCCTCGCGCCGCCGGAAGTGGCTTATATCCTCAACGACAGCCGTGCCGAGGTGCTGTGCGTCGGGCCGGATTTTTTCGGCCTCGTCGCGCAGATCATCGGCGAACTGACGCACGTAAAACGCATCATCGCGATGTCCGGAGTGCATCGTGAGTGGACCGACTTTTCGCGTTGGCGCGATGCGCATCGCGCCGCGGATCCGGGCGTGGTCGTGGCACCCGACGCTGTCGCGATCCAGATGTACACGAGCGGGACCACGGGACATCCGAAAGGCGTGCAGTTGCAGCACCGGTGTTTTTTCGACCTGCAACGGCTGCCGTCGAACGACGACATGCAATGGAACGACTGGACCGACCGCGACGTCAGTCTCGTCGCGATGCCGAGTTTTCACATCGGCGGCGTCGGCTACGGCGTGTGGGGACTGCGCGCGGGCGCGACGAACATCGTCGTGTCTGAATTCGACCCCGGCACGACGCTCGAGTTGATCGAGACGCAAGGCATCTCGAAGATCTTCCTGGTGCCGTCGGCGATCCGTATGGTTGTGCAGCACCCGAGAGCCGTGCACACCGATTTCGGCAACATCCAGTACATCATGTATGGCGCCTCACCGATTCCGTTAGATCTGCTGCGGCAGGCGATCGACGTGTTCAAGTGCGGCTTCGTGCAGCTGTACGGTATGACCGAGACGACCGGTGCCGCGACGTACCTGCCGCCGGGGGATCACGAAGTCGGCGGCAATGAGCGCATGCGCTCGGCCGGCAGGCCGTATCCGGGGGTCGAACTGAAGGTCGTCGACGAGGTCGGCGCACCAGTGCCGGTGCGAACGGTCGGCGAGATCTGCATCAAGTCGCCGGCGAACATGCTCGGCTATTGGAACTTGCCGGATGCGACGGCGAAAACACTGATCGACGGTTGGGTGCACACCGGCGACGCGGGTTATCTCGACGAGGACGGCTACGTCTACGTGCATGATCGGGTAAAGGACATGATCGTCTCGGGCGGCGAGAACATTTATCCCGCCGAAGTCGAGAATGCGCTGTTTGGCCATCCCGCGGTCGCCGACGTTGCCGTGATCGGCGTGCCCGACGATCGTTGGGGCGAAGCCGTGAAGGCGGTCGTCGTACTGAAAGCGGGCCAGAAGCCGGCCGCCGACGAGTTGATCGGGTTCGCGCGTTCGCGCATCGCCGGTTTCAAATTACCGAAAACGATCGACTTCATCGCCGAGCTGCCGCGCAACCCGTCCGGAAAAGTGCTGAAGCGCGAACTGCGCAAACCCTACTGGGAAGGACGCGAACGTCAGGTGAACTGACGCCGTCGCGCGATGACCACGCTGAAGTTCCAGGAAGGCCGCGTTCGGGTTCCCGGCGCGACGCCGTCGGAGATGTCGTGGCTGCTGCTCGAAACACCGAACCCGAATGCGTTGTTGGTGTTCGGCCACGGCGCCGGCGCCGACATGCGTCAAGCGAGTTTGGTGACGATCGCGACTGAGCTCTCGCGTCGGGGCATCGCGGTGCTGCGATTCAACTTTCCGTTCATGGAGTCGGGCAAAGGGCCAGTCGGTTCACGCGCGGTTGCCACCGCGACGATTGCCGCTGCTGTCGCGCAGGCTCGTGAGATTTCCGGCAGCCTGCCGCTGTTTCTCGGCGGCCACTCGTATGGCGGCCGCATGGCATCGCACGCGAGCCTCGAACACGATCTCGGGCCGTTGCGCGGCTTGATTTTCTGTTCGTTCCCACTGCACACGGCGGGCGCGCCCGCGACGTCACGGGCAAAGCATCTGCGCGCGATCGAACTACCGATGCTGTTTTTGTCGGGCACACGCGATGCGTTGGCCGAGCCTGAGCTGCTGCGCGGCGTCGTCGATGGCATTGGTCCGCGCGCCGAACTCGTGTGGCTCGACACCGCCGATCACGGCTACAAGGTGCTCAAGCGCAGCCGTGCGCGCACCGACAGCGTATTCGAGGAGCTCGCCGACGCGGCAGCAGCGTTCGTCACGCGCGTTTGCTGAATCCTTTGAGGCGTGCTTCGAGATCCGGTCCGCGTCCCGGACTGTTCGCGCGTTCGAACTTGAGCCCGTCGCCGAGCGTGTAGTCGAGGCCGCGATTGACGAGCATCTTGTCGGCTCGCAGCGTGAACCAGGAATTGTCGAGGAACGTGCGCGCCATCGCCGCGGCGCGCTGCATCAGTTCGGCTTCGGGCACGCACTCGACGGCGAGACCGATCGTGACCGCTTC
>CAYUMA010000900.1:0-1589 GCA_964445675.1 uncultured Pseudomonadales bacterium
CGAAAAAGCGCTCGATGACGACACCGCCGTCGCGCCGCCATGCCTCGATGTGTTGTCGCGTAAAGCGCTCGCTCATGCCGTCTCTCCATTATTTGCGGCGCGGGGCAACAACCAGCGCAACGAATCGGCAAACAACGCACCGCCGTGGCGCAGGCTGTGGCCGCCGTCACCGAATTCGAAGCGGTGCTCGTAGCCCGCATACTTCAGCGCGTTCGCGAGCGTCCGATTCGCGAGTGGCCAATCGCCGTGCAGCGTCTCGGCGTCGTTGCTGCCGCTCTGCAGAAATACGCGGATCGGTTTGCGCTGCGTCGTGCGGATCAGGTACGGATAGTTGTGGCCGCCGCGGATGTTCGTGAACGAGCCGCAGTGGCTCAATACGCGACGAAACCGATCCGGGTACTGCCAGGCAACCGTGAATGCGCAGATTCCGCCGCTGCTGATGCCGCACACCATGCGCCGCTCCGGATCTTCGCTGATCGCGAACCGGTGCTCGCACGCGACGAACGGCAGCACTTCGTCGAGCAGGAAGCGTCCGTAGTCGGGCGTCAGTGAATCGTATTCGAAGCTGCGTTGGCTCTGCGCCAGATCACGCGCCTCCGGCTGCGCCCGCGTAGCGTCGTTGGGCCGCCCCGGGTTGACGAATACCGCGATGGTCGGTTCGATGTCGCCGCGCGCGTGCAGCGTGTCAAGGACCTGCGCCGCGCGCACTCCACCACGCCGCGACACGTAGCCATACCCGTCGTTGAACACGATCAGCTGCGCCGGTGAGGCGGGGTCCAAATTCACGGGCGTGTAGACGTAGAGGTTGCGCAGCGTATTCGGATAGATCTGTGAACGATCCCAGTCGGCGTGTTTCGTGACGGAACCCGGCGGGACCTGCGGATCGGGAAACGCCTCGGGACACGGGTGATAGGCCGCATCGCCCGCGTGTTCGAGCGATGGCACGATGTCGAGGTTGGAGCGCCCGTTGACCCGCGCTGCCGGCGCATGATCGAGCCCCAGCGCGACATAGGTCTCGACATTCATCGGCATTACGGCGTCCCGCGAAAACGTAAGCGCTACGTTGCAGCGTGAGGCGGTGGCACGCAAGAGCCGAGTCGCGCGCGGGGTTTTCGCATAATATTTGGCTTGGTCGAGACAACCCGAAGACACCCTGTATGGAGAGGAACACGGCATGAGCGAGTTGCTCAAAAAAGAGTTTTCGAATCTGGGTTTTGATCCGGACGCGCTGCGCGACAAATATCGATCCGAACGCGACAAGCGCATACGAGGCGACGGCAATGACCAGTACCTCGAAGTGACCGGCAAGTTCGCTCACTACGTCGACGATCCGTACGTAGAGCCCGGCTTTACGCGCGAACCGCTCACCGACGACGTCGACGTGGTGATCATCGGCGGCGGGTTCGGCGGGCTTCTTGCGGGGGCACGGCTGCGCGAAGCCGGCGTTCAGGACATCCGGATCATCGAGAAGGGCGGCGACTTCGGCGGCACGTGGTACTGGAACCGCTACCCGGGCGCACAGTGCGATGTCGAGTCCTATATCTACCTCCCGCTGCTCGAGGAGATCGGGTACGTCCCGAAAGAGAAGT
>CAYUMA010000901.1:0-1607 GCA_964445675.1 uncultured Pseudomonadales bacterium
GCGAGGTTCTCGCGCCACTGCGCGCGCGACATCAGGAATCCGTGCACGAGCAGCAGATGGGGTCCGTCGCCGTCGTGTACGTCGTAGTGCAGTTGCAAGGAGTGGAGTTGCATCGCGCGCTGTCGCCTTGACGAAGGTGCAATCGTAGAGCAGTGTCGCGAATCCGCAAATCAGCCGATCGATTCGTAATGGAAACACGCACGACGTTGTCCGCGCCCGACATCCGGCTGCAGCCGGTGTCGGTGACGCGTCAGATGGCCGCATCGCTGCCGAACCTGCGCGCGATCGCCGAGCGCAACGGTCTGAAGATCCACCATCTCGGCGCGGGCTATCCGCACCCGGAAGCGACGGACCCGCGCACGTTTCTTACACACAAGGCCGCGTACTTCGAGCACCTGCGGCGCCGCGAAGGCGGCAACGATCCCGGCGCGCTGCCGGAGTACCTGCGCGAGGCGTACGCCTACACCGACACCCTTGGCCCGCGTGGTCCGCGCGAAGCGTTTGCATCGGTGTACGGCGCGGACTGGGGCATTCGCATCGACCCCGCGCGCCTCATTCCAACCGTTGGCGCGACCGGTGGCATCAGTCTGGTGTGTTCGATGTTCGAACGTCCCGGCAAACCGATCGCATATATCACCGACGCGCCGACGTACGCCGGGTTTCTCGCGCGCGCGACGCTGAATCGGCACGCGGCGGTATTCAGCGTCGAGATGGACAGCGAAGGACCGATTGCCGCTAAAGTCCGCGAGCAGATTCGCGCGGCGCGCGCGGCCGGCTACTTCGTGCCGTTCTATTACTCTGTCCCCGACGGCCACAACCCGGCCGGTTTTTCATTCAGCGATGCACGGCGCCGGGCAGTGCTCGAAGTCGCCGAGGATGAAGGCATCCTGATTCTCGAGGACGCGCCGTATCTGTATATCAACTACGCAAAGCCGGGCGAGCGACCGCGTCCGTTCGTGTCGCTGGCGCCGGACCGGACCATCCATTTGTTCACCGGATCGAAGATCGGTTTTCCGGGACCTCGCGTCGGGTTCATCGTCTCGGATGCGTCGCTCGCGATCGAAGGCGGGACCGTAGTGCCGATCACGGACCTGTTGTTGACGGAGGCCAGCGCCGACCTGCTGTTTCAGAATCCCGAGGCGCTGCGCGGTTTCGAAGCGCTGCTGCACGACGATGCGATGGAGTTGCGCAAGTCGCTGTGGCCGGTCGCCAACGAGAAGCTCGCCATTTATCGCGACAACCGCCGCATCGTGCTCGATGCGCTGCAAGCCGAACTCGGTGCTTATCCTGAGTCGTTCAGCTGGACTCATCCGGAGGCCGGATTTTTTACGGTGTTCACGTTCCGCGATCCGGCGGTGACGACTAACGATGCGTTCATTGCGCGACTCGTGTCGCAGTACGGCGTCGTCGCCATTCCGATGTACGACTTCTATCCGCGCGATGCGCGGCAGCGCAACCCGCGTGCAGGACTCGATCAGCTGCGGCTGTCGTTCTGTTTCAGCGAAAGCACCGGCGCGCAGCGCAGAACGGATCTGCGCGAAGCGGTGGCGGCGTTCGGCCGCGCCGCGCGCATCGAATCCGGCGTCGCGAAAGCGTAGCGACGGTGC
>CAYUMA010000902.1:0-5409 GCA_964445675.1 uncultured Pseudomonadales bacterium
CGCGACGCACCGTTTCCCGCCACGCGCGACTATTTGTACAGCAGCACCGACGCTCTCGCGCTCGCACAGCACCACGCAGGGAGTTCGCTGCGTCAGGATTAAGGGGTTTCAACGCTCGGCGGCGAAAGCAGCGGCAGCGCCGAGCAGTCCCGCTTCCGCAGCCACGACCAGCCGTGTCGGAATCGCTTTGACATATCGCGTCGACAGCCCGCGCGCGTCGAAGCGACGCCGAAACTGACTCGCGGCGAGAAACGCATACAGCTGCGGCAGAATGCCGCCGGCGAGATACACCCCGCCGGTCGCGCACACCGTCACCGCGAGCGTGCCGGCCGCGGTGCCGAGCAGGTTGCAGAACACTTCCAGCGTTTGATGGCACACCGGATCCGCGACACTCAGTGCGCGCGCCGTGATCGCGGCGGGAGCGTCGACTTCCGCGGCACAACCCCAGACCTGGCAGACCGCCTGATACAGATTGACGAGCCCGGGTCCGCTCAGCACGGTCTCCCACGACACGAAATCGAAACGCTGCAGCAGAAAGCCGAGGACTTCGAGTTCGAGCGGGTCCGACGCGGCGAGGTTGCCGTGGCCGCCTTCCGACGGCAGCACGCGCCACCCTGTCCCATCGGGGACGACGAAGCCCATGCCGAGTCCGGTGCCGGGGCCGATCAGCGCGATCGTCCCAGTCGCTTCGAGTTCGGCGCCGATCGTCTTCAACGCCGCGGCCGGAAGCAACGGCAACGCGTGTCCGACGGCGATGAAGTCGTTGATCACGCGCGCGCGGGGACACTGCAACGCGGTTGCGATTTCACGCGCGTCGCACAGCAACTCACCGTTCGTCAATTTGCCGCGGCCATCGCTGACGGGTCCCGCGATCGCGACACAGCATCCGCTCAGTTGCGCGATACCGACCTCGCGCCGATATTGCTCGACCAGCTGCGCGCCGTTGACGAAATCGGCGCTCGCGTAAACACGAACGTCGGACAGCCCAAACGCAGCATCGGCGAGCGCAAGCCGCGCGTGGGTGCCGCCGATATCGCCGACGAGCACCGGAGGATTCATCGCGGCAGTATCCGCGCGGCCTGCAACTCGGTGAGCTGACGCACGAGCATGTCTTCGGTATCGACGCAGTCGGGAAAACCGTAACGGCGTGCCTTTACGGTGCTGACGAGCGTGTCGGGGGGCGACCCGCCGTAGCCGAACACCGCGTCGGCAAACTGCCACGACGCGCCGACGAGCCCGTCCATCGTATGCGGCACGAGGCGGTGGCGCGCGACGACCCGCTGCCACAGATCCTCTCTTGGGGGCATCACCGTCGCCAGCCGCGCGGGTTCGGGTTCGCCGAGCGGCATCCGGAACACCTCCGCCACGGTACGAAACAATTCGCGCCACACCATGCCGTCGCCGTTGGCGATATTGAACGTCTCGTTCGCGCACCCCGGCGTCTCGGCGGCCCATAAAATCGCGCGCGCCAGCAGATCCGCATCGGTCGCCTGCGTGATGCACGGCGCGCCACCGGGAAACCGCAGCGGTTCGCCGCGTTCGCGCTGCACTGCCGCGAGAACGCCGAGCGCGCTGACCATATTCATCGGGCTGCCGAGCGCAAACCCACAAACCACCTGCGGCCGCATGATCGTATAGGTCCAACGCCGCGCCGTGCTGAGCTCAACCAGGTGGTCCTCCTGATTCCAATAGAAGTTAGCACCGGGATGGCGTGGCTCGCGCTCGCGGCCCGGGATGCGCATCGGCGCGATGTGGGCGCCGTAGGCCTTGGTGCCTTGCAGCAGCGTGACGTGGCGCAACGCCGGTTGGGTACCGAGCACCTCGAGCGCGTTGACGAGCATCGCGGTGTTGACGGCGATCTGGTCGGGATCGCGCCAGCCGGCCACGAGCTCCGGTTTTTCGTAAAGCGCGGCGTAAACGACGTGCGTGACGTCGGCGAATTCGGGGTCGCCGAATGTACGGCGACAGGCCTCGGCATCCGTCAGATCGAGCGAAACGAAGCGTGCACGACTCGGGAAATCCGGCACCCGCCGCGACACGCCGACGATCTGCCAATCCTCGCGCGATTCGAGCGCGTTGATGACGCCGCGGCCGACAAGGCCGAGCGCGCCGAAGACGACCACTTTTTTGTTCATCGATTTCGCTCGCACCACGAGAGTCCATGTTAAGCGCGATCAAGAGACGCGTTGCAGGCGCGTCGTTCAAGCTGCTTTCACAACAATTCACAACGCTTCAGGACTTTCCAACGACCTGGCCCCGGCCAACCACGATCCTGTCGGCCGCGTTCCAACCCGACAAAGGGGAAAAATCATGCACGCACACTGGCATGGCTCTGCGGCATATCGGCTCTTCGTGAAGGTGGCCACGGCGATGGCGATTGCTACCACGATCGGCATTGCCGGTTGTGGCGGCGGCGGTGGCAGTGGCGGCGCTGGGGCCACTCCTTTTGCGTCTGCGAATCCCCGTAGTTCCACCGGCGCGGGCGATGTCGCGGTGACGGTCACGGATGTGTTCGGCGCACCAGCGGCTGGCGCGTCGGTATACGCGAGTTCGAGCGCAAACGGCGCCTACTGGTCCTCGAGTCCCGGGCTCATCGCCGACGCACAAGGCAAGGTGCTGTTCAATCGCGTTCCCGCGGGCCAGGTCAGCGTATGGGCTTCGACCGACTCGCCGGTGTCCGCCGGTGGAGGTTCACAGGAGGTCGACCTCTCCGCGAACGGACGCGTCGACCTCTCGGTTACTCTGGATCCGTACTCGGATTATGACGGCGGGCCCGGCGGGTTTGCCCAGAGCAGCGTAGCGGCCGATGCCGTCTCCGCCGATGGGCGCTCGCTTACGTTCACACTGCGGATGTTCCCGCTCTTCGACGGTGAGCCCTACCTGCAAATCAACCCCTGCGCACACGAATGGACCGGAGGTGCCGATTGCGTCGTCGGTCCGACCGGCTCCGTCGCGGCGTACTCGGTCGAAAACGGAGGGTCCTCGGCGCCGTCCCGAATCGACGGCGCCGCGCCCGCGCCGGTCGCGGTCGCACTGCTCGTCGACCAGAGCAGGTCCATGGCGGCAATCGATCCGTGGGATGCCCGACTCTTCGGCGTCAAGTATTTTCTCGTCAGGAAGCCGCCGGCCGATACGGTTCAACTCGCGGCATTCGCCGCCGATGACTCCGCCGCCGGTGAGCGCAGCCCGTTGCCGCGACAGCCGGTCTCGCTGCTTCCGCTCGAGAACCCGAGGTTCATAGCGACACCGGCCGAACTGCAGTCAACGATCGACTCATTGGAGTCGCTCGAAGGCGGGGCTGCACCGTTGTATGCGTCGATCGAGGCATTGATCGACTACACGGCGACGCGCGCACCGAACACGGTCCGCCGCGCGGTCGTCGTCTTGACCGACGGCACCGACGATACGTGCGGTTCCGCCGCCGAATGTGCTGATGCCCGCACTCGCGTGATCGAACGCAGCCGCGCGCTCGCGGTGCCGCTCGTCATCATCGCTCTCGGCTTCAATTGGCTGGAATGGACTGATGGCGGCTGGCCGCTCGCCGAACTCGCCGAACGCAGCGGCGGCATCGTGTTGTGGGCGGGAAACACCTCGGATATCGGGCCCATAGTCCGGCGCCTGCCGGCCATCCTCAATGGTTCCGAGACGAGTTACACGGGCCGCTTCCTGATCCGTGCCTCAACCGACGGCGCCTTCCGATCCGGCGCGATTGTCAGAGGCACTCTGAGTTGGGGGTGGGGGTCGCTGCCGTTTACGGTGGAAATACCGTGAATGTGGTGTGCAAAGGAGTAAGGCGTCGCGCGGGTACTTCGTCGACCAAACCCCGAACCGGGCTAGACTCCGCCGCAGACTCAACATCGGATGATCGCGATGACCGTCAGCGCAGGACTTGGAATCGCCAACTTTCCATTCGAGGACGCGCGCGGATTTCGCCGCTGGGTCGACCTGTGTGAGTCCGGCGGCGTCGATTCAATCTGGCAATCCGATCGCCTGATCGGCACGGATCCGAACCTCGAGTGCATGAGCATGATGGCGTGGTTGGCGGGCGCCACGCGGCGGCTGAAGTTCGGCATGAACGTCGCGAGTCTCGGGTTGCGGCATCCGGTGCTGACCGCGAAGGCGTGCGCGACGATTGACGTGTTGAGCGAAGGCCGTCTGTTGCCCGCATTCGGCATCGGCAGCGCGCTGTCGCGCGACTACACCGCGACCGGAACGCCAACCAAAGGCCGCGGCCAACGGATGGACGAGAGTCTCGAGATCATCTCGCGGCTGTGGTCCGAGGAGCACGTGACGTTCGCGGGAAAGCACTTCCAACTCGACCGCGCGAGCATCGCGCCGCGCCCGGTGCAGAAGCCGTTGCCGTTATGGGTCGGTGGTGCTGCCGAGGCCGCAATCGAACGCACCGCGCGTTGGGGCACCGGATGGCAGGCCGGCATCGAGACGGCCGCCCAGATTGCGCCGGTGATCGCCGCGATCAAACAACGCGCGAATGAGTTGGGACGACCGATCGACATCGACCACTTCGGCGCGGGCTTCGGTTACCGCTTCGGCCGGCCCGACGATCCGATCAGCGAGAAGTACCTCAAAGGCCTCAGCGCACGCCTGGGCGGCAAACCGGCCGACGACTATGTAGCGATCGGCGATGCCGACACGATCATGGCGAGGGTCGATGATTTTCGGCGCGCGGGCGTGCACAAATTCGTGCTGCGGCCGATCGCGTTCGGCACCGACGAAATGTTGAGCCAGACGCGTTCGCTGATTGAAAACGTCTTGCCCCGGATCGCCGCTCTGAATCGTCGTTAGCGCGGCGGGGGTCTGCGTGAGGAGATGAACCCACCCGAAGATGGCTGTTCATTGCGGCGGACTCCCTGTAGGAGCGATCTCCAGATCGCGATCAGGAGATCGCTCCCACAAGAGGCGCGCACTTCAGGACGAGGTGGTGGCGCATCGGCTTCGCAATACCTGTGCAGAGGGTCGCTAGCGGGTCAGCGCTTTCGCCTGCGCGACGAATCCGCGGTTCCACGTCGGACTCACGGTCAGTTCGTTGATACACACGTGCGGCGGCATTTGCGCGATGAACGCGATGATCTCGCCGCAATCCTCCGCCTGCAGCATCAGCGCCTTCTCTTCGGCCGTGACGGGAATCGGCCGGCTGTCGAGAATCGGTGTGGCGACCTCGCCCGGGCACAGCGCGCACGCACGAACGCCGTGAATACCCGCCTCCATGTTGAGGCTCTCGGTCATCGAGTTCATCGCGTGCTTCGCCGCGGAATAGGCGGGTCCCGTCAGGATGCCGGTGTATTTGCCGGCCCATGACGACACGTTGATGATCAAGCCATCGTGTTGCGCGACCATCGTCGGCAATACCGCTTTCGAGCAATAGAACGAACCGTCGAGGTCGACGCGGAT
>CAYUMA010000903.1:0-7283 GCA_964445675.1 uncultured Pseudomonadales bacterium
TCCCAAGCCACACTGCCGCGCACGTTGATGCCGAACTGCGTCTCGAGACTGACGCCGATGCCGGCGCCGTACAGGTCGACGTCATTCTCGCCCGGCAGATACGGATCCCGGTTCACGCGGATACTGCCGCCGTCGAAAAAAACGAATACCTGATCACGCGTGAGCCACCCGCGCGCCGGCAGCCAGTAGCGCAGTTCCGCCGTGCCGAGCAATGCCTCATCGCCAACGCCGAAGCTCTGCGCGTACGCGCGCACACTGTTCGGGCCGCCCAATACGAACTTCTGTGACGAATCGAGATTTTTGCTCGCGTATTGGCCTTGCAGCGTCACATACAAAAGTCGACTGCGCAGCGCGCGAATATCCGACGAATGTGTGATCGGTGACTCATTACGCCACGCCGAACGGGTCGTCGCGGCTGCCGAGTGGCCGTCGTCGTTGCCGTATCGTTCACCGTGTAGTTCAACGCATCGATGCCGAACAGGCCGAGGCCGGTCGTGCGCGTCGTACTGTTCGAACGCACAAGCGAGGTCGCCACGCGTGTCGAGACCCGGATCCTGCGACCAGACCAACCACCGCCCCGCAAGAAGGCGCTCGGTTTGTTGCCGTCGAGGTCACGGAAATGTGCGAAGCACCAATCCGGTCCCCGCTCCCACGCGGTTCAACCCTGCGCGTAGAGCGCAAGCCTGAAATCCGCGACAATACGCCACGTTCAGAGCGCTAGCGCATGGCCGATCGAGACTCCTTCACCGCCGAAGAGTGGACCCTGCTGCGGGTGACACCGTCGCTTGTGGCCGTCGGTGTCGCAGCGGCCGATGCGTCGGGCCTCTTCACGTCGCTCAAGGAAACGCTCGCCGGTGTGCGCGAAGTCGCCGCCGCCCGCGAGGCGCACTCCGACCTCGACCTGTTCGTCGCGCTCGCGACCGATCGCAGCGTTCCCCACTTACCCGAAATCGACGAATTCCTCGGCAAAGGTCCCAAAGAAACGCAGCTGCAGAACTTCAAGGCTGCGTGCCTCGATCAGGTCCACGCGTCGGTGACGCTGCTCGCGAGCAAGGCGACGTCCGCAGAGACAGACGCCTATCGCAACCTGCTCGTGCGCGTGGCCGAGCGCGCCGCGAACGCCGCGAAGGAAGGCAGCTTTCTCGGGTTAGGGGGCGTTCGAGTCAGCGAACGGGAGCGCGCGTTCATCGACTCGGTGCGCAAGTCCGCAGGGATCGAATGACGACCTGAGTCGGGGTGGTCGGCGTCGTTGCGGTGGGCTTGTGCCGCGCGCACTGCGCAGCGGTGACATCGCCGACGGCGTGTTGAACCGGCTCGAACGTCAGACCGATCTCGCGCAAGCCCGGCTCGCGTCCGACGAGTAGCGATCCCGCCTATACCTAGCGCGATCTAGCGCGTACCGGTTGCCCGTCCGAGTCGGGTCGGAAGTCTCCAGTCCGGGCGGATGAAATGGCACGTGTACCCATCGGGGTAACGCTCCAGATAGTCCTGGTGCTCGGGCTCGGCTTGCCAAAAGTCGCCCGCCGGCGCGACTTCCGTGACGACTCTACCGGGCCACAGTCCTGACGCTTCGACATCGGCGATCGTATCGTGCGCGACGCGCTTCTGTTCATCGGTGGTGTAGTAGATCGCAGAGCGATAGCTCGGGCCACGATCGTTGCCTTGCCGATTGGGCGTCGTCGGATCATGAATCTGAAAAAAGAACTCCAGCAGTCTTCGATAATTGATCACCTTCGGATCGAAAACGATCTCGATCGCCTCGGCGTGCGTTCCATGGTTGCGGTACGTGGCATTGCGCACGTCACCACCCGAGTAGCCAACCCGCGTCGAGACGACACCATCGTAGCGGCGTAGCAAGTCTTGCATTCCCCAGAAGCAGCCACCCGCGAGAGCCGCGCGTTCAGTGGACCCACTCATCATTTCACTCCTTTTCCTTGCCTGATCAGGTCGATCGGATTTTCGCCCCAACGTACCACATCGTCCGGTCGTTGTCGGCAAACAGGTCGGGACCCGCCGAAGGCCACACCGCATTGCACGCAACCCGCACGTTGCGTTTGCACCTAACGACGCGACGAAGTCGTTTTGGCTGGCAGGCTTAGCGGCCTCGTTGGCGAACCCCGCCGGGGCCACCGACGCAGAAACCGATGCGAAGATCAAAGCGCTGGAAGAGCAGGTCGAGGCGCCCGGTATTCAGATTCAGGATCTGAAGGTCGGCACTGCGAGCACATTCAGCGAGTCGCAGCGGCAGATTACGGCGACAGCGCTCACCGTTGCGAACGGACGTCCTGCGACCACGCCTATCGTTTCATCGAACTGTGTTCACCCGAGATCAACGAGGCAAAGGTGCGCGAACAGCTCGACTGAGGCGCGCACGACAACCACCAAGGCGCGGCTGTGCCGGTGCCGTTAATCACTCCGGCGCGCCGCGCACCAGCAGCACTGGAACTGTCGACGTACGCAGCACCTGCTCGGCGTCGCTGCCGAGCGCAAGGCGCCGGATGCCGCGCCGACCGTGCGTCCCCATGACGATCAGGTCGGCCGGCCATTCATCAGCTTGCGCAACGATCAACCGCGCCGACGCACCACCGATCGCTTCCAGCAGAACTGCCTCAGGATCGAGACCGCTACGCCGCACCAGCGCTTCCGCGTCTGCGAGCGTCTTCTTCCCGGCCTCACGTAAACCTTTGATGACGTCACCCGAATAGGCGGTGGTTACACCGACGCCCGAGTAGTCGATGATCAGTTCGTCGACGACATGCACGAGGCGCAGCCGACTGCCCAGCGCCTTCGCGAGTTTGATCGCTTCCTGAATTCCGCGGGCGCACGTCGCGCTGCCATCCACCGGAACGAGAATCCTGCCGTATATCGGGTCCGCCATCTTCGTGTCCTTCTGTTTGCTGTGGAGGGATTATCCTTCCGGTACTTCAGATCTTCGCATACACGCCGCCATGCCCAACCACGTCGGTGTCGAACCGTGCAACGGTTTGAGCGCCAAGCTGGGCACTGCGCCGTACTCCGGCCGTTGTGGACCAACGGTGCCTCGCAATTGCGTTTCTTGAATCGGGGCACGCCCGGCCAATTACCTCGCTGGTAGTTGAACGGGCGCGGAACCGACGCGAACCTGTCTGCCTCATTCACCACCAGGACACAGCCATGGCCATTACCGCCAAATCTCCGCTCGAAGTCGTCAAGGCGTTCAGTACCGCGATGGAGCAGAAGGATTTCGACACGGGCCTCAAATACGTGGCCGACAATTGCGAGTACACCAACGGGCCGATGGGCACATTCCACGGGCCGGCCGGCGTGCGCGCGGTGCTCGAGCCGTTCTTTGCACCCATCGTGGAACAAACATTCATCATCAAACGCGAAGTGGCCAACGGCCCCGTTGTGTTTCTGGAACGTCTCGACCGCCACCTGATGCCGACGGGCTGGATCGATTTGCCGGTCACCGGCGTATACGAAGTGCACGACGGCCGCATTACCGTGTGGCACGAGTACTTCGATCTGGCCACGATCATGAAGCAGATGCCCACCGCGGCGAACTGATGAGGCAAGGGCGGCGCAACGAACCAGTGGAGGGATTATCCTTCCCGTGTCTCAGCTCTTCGCATGGCCGCCCGATGCCCAATCCACTGCCCCACTTCAAGAGCGAATCGCCTGACCTTCAGGCCACACCCGTCGATCGCTATGACGCGGGTCGGGCGCGGCTCGAAGCGGTTCCCCTGGAAGCCCATGTCGAAGCCGTGCTCGGCGCTGGCCGAGTTGATCCGTTGACCATTCTGGCCGCACAGGAGAAGACCCGCCTCCCGGACCTCATCCGTCTGCGCTATGGCCGAATGAGTCGCAGCCCCTTCACGTTTCTGCGTGGATCCGCCGCGATCATGGCAAGTGATCTCGCTGCGGGTGTCAGGACGGACCTGCAGGTCGAGCTGTGCGGCGACGCGCACCTGGGCAATTTTCGGTGGTATCACGCACCCACGCGGGAGCTGGTGTTCGATCTCAACGATTTCGACGAGACCCTTCCCGGGCCCTTCGAGTGGGATGTGAAGCGTCTGGCCGCGAGCGTCACGGTCGCTGCCCGAGCAAATGGCTTTACCAACGAGCAAGCCCGCCGTGCAACGCGATCGGCGATGCGCGACTACCGCAAATTCATTGCCGCGACTTCGCAGCGCAATCCACTCGATCTGCACTACTACCGCTTCGAGTCACAGGGAGCGTTGCAGCGTATCGGGAGACACGGCAAGGAACATCGCAAGTGGAAGGAAGCGGTGCTGGCCAAGGCGACCCGACGCAACAGTCTTCTTGCCTTGGAGAAGTTGACCCAGGTCGTCAATGGCCGCCGCATGATTGTCGCTGACCCACCGCTGATCGTTCGCGTCGATGACGCGATCGCAACGGCCGGTGCGAGCGCCGTCGCGGACTCCCTGAACAACTACCGTCAGAGCCTTTCTCTCGAACATCGCGTGCTCTTCGACCGGTTCGCATTGGTTGATGTGGCCCGCAAGGTCGTTGGAGTCGGCAGCGTTGGGACCCGTTGTCTCATTGCGCTGTTCGAGGCGGGCGACGGCACACCCCTCTTCCTGCAATTCAAGCAGGCCACGGCATCCGTTCTCGAGCCGCATCTCGGGGCCACTCATTTCGAGCACGCAGGCCAACGCGTCGTCGAGGGTCAGCGTCTGATCCAGGCGACGAGCGATGTGTTCCTCGGCTGGGCGCGCTGGCAGGAATCGAGCGGACGCGAAATCGACTTCTACTTCCGCCAACTCTGGGACGGAAAGGGCAAGATCGATGTCGAGGTGCTTGGACCGAAGCGGCTCGCTGCCTATGCGGGCCTGTGCGGCAAGACACTCGCCTTTGCACATGCACGTTCCAGCGACGCGATGACGATTCGCGGCTACATCGGTGACGACAAGTCGTTCGACGATGTCATGGTTGCATACGCCGACCGGTACGCGGACGTCACCGCACTCGATCATGCACGGCTATGCGAAGCGATCAATGATGGCGCAATCGAGGCCATCCGCGACATTTGAGCGCGTGGCTCGCGCCATCACACTATGAGTAAAGCTCGCCAACGAGAACACTCCGTGGCAGCACGGAAATTGCCATGTGCTCGGACACACCGTAAAGGCGCCGGAGTTTGTCGAGTATCTCGATCTGCACGCGATGCTTCGTCAGGCGATTCGGGTCGTCCTGGGCGAGGCGCGCGGCCTGCTGTCTTTGCAGATCCGCCGAGAGCTCCAGTATCGCGGTGCGCTTCGCGACAACCGTCTGCGCCGCCTGCTCGTCCTTCTCTACCAACGCACGCAGCGCAGCTTGCGCGGTCTCCAGAATAATTTGCAGTAAACGCTCCAGCAGTTCTGTCGTCTCCTTCGACGGGGCAATCTGCGCCGCCTCGAGGGCCTGAGCCAGCGGCACCAATTCGCGGCTGATCGCGGCGCTCATGCTCTCAATCTCGCCCGTGGCGGCAACCAACCGTGCATGCTCTTCGGCTTCATCGTCGCTCAATGCGCTACGCCCGATGTGCTGCAGATAGACCAGCATCGCTTCTCGCAACACGACGATCTGGTCGAACTGCTGCGCGAGTTCACTCAGATCCCTGGCGACGAAGGCTGATTTGACCTTTGCAAGCATGCTGTTGGTGAGCTGACTCATGTGCCCAAGTTCCATCCGCGCCCGTTCCAGGGCCATCGATGGCACTGCGATCATTGCGTCGTCGAGATACTTGGGTCGAATGATCTCCTTCTGCACAACGACGCGATCCGGAATGATTCTGGTGGCCAACTTCGCAAACAACGCGGCGAACGGCAGGAAGATCACCGTGTTAGCGGTAGCCCAGATCGTTGCGGCGTTCGCGATCTGGCGTGGCACCTCCTCGGCAAGTCGCTCCACGCCCTCCAAATGATCGGCGAGCGGCGAAACTGCTTGGGCAATCATCGCGAGCTGCGGGATGAACGGTAACCAGATCACGGCGCCCATCACATTGAACAGGACATGTACGACTGCCGCGCGCTTTGCATCCTGCGGCTTGCCGATTCCGGCAAGTATGGCCGTGATCCCGGTTCCGATCTTTGCACCGAAGAGGATCGCGATGCCCGCGGGAAGAGAGAGCAATCCCTGAGTGGCCATAACGACCGCAAGACCGATGGTTGCCGACGACGATTGCACCAGCGCGGTGAAAAGCGCGCCGGCAAGCATCCCAAGGATGGGGTTCTGCAACGATTGCAGCAGCTCGGCGAAATTCTGGTTGGTGCGCAATGGCGCCATTGCCGAGCCCATCGCTGCCATGCCGTAGAAGAGCAGGCCGAGCCCCATCAGCATGGCGCCATAGTGGCGCGCCACACCCTGCTTCCAGGCGAACGTCATTACGAACCCGATCGCGATGAACGGAAAGGCGAGCGCCGTCGTGTTGAACGCCACGATCTGCGCCGTCACCGTGGTGCCCACATTCGCACCGAAGATCACGCCGACGGATTGCACCAATGTCAGGAGTCCTGCACTGACAAAGCCGACGACGAGCACCGTTGTCACCGACGACGACTGGATGACCGCGGTCACGATGGCGCCAGTGATGGCACCGAGAACTCGGTTTCCCGTCAGCTTGGCCAACAGCGTATTCATCTGCTTGCCAGCAGCCGCTTTCAGCCCATCGGTCATCTTCTCCATGCCGTAGAGGAAGAGTGCCAGCCCGCCAAGCAGCTGAATGGTCATTGCCACAGGTGCCAGTTCATTCATGTTCAGACTCACAATGCGACGAAGTGATGGAGCAACGGGCGCATGCCGAGGCGCACACGCGATTGGGACCGGGTATCCGAGAGTCGAAGTTTCGACGCCGAATAATAGACACGACGCAGGTCGCTGTCATACTTTCGAGCGAGGCGCTCTACCAGCGCGCGCGAACGCAACGGCGAAGTACGCAACGATACCGTCGACCAATGCTCCGGATCCGGCTGGGTGGAGTCGGAAACGCCGCTGATGTCGCGCCTGCGCGCGATCGTTGGGGCGCGTGCCGACTACTATCACTAGACGTCGAATCAGTGTTGGCCGAAAACAGCGGCACCGGCCAGGATCACATCACCGGCCTGAAAGCCGCGCTTGCATACCGGTTCGTAGAGCACCTCAAGGGAGTACGCTCCGACGGGCGCCCGAAGGTGTCGAAGACGTGCATTTTCATCCGCTGGAACCGCGCACGCTGCGGGGGTCGGTGATCTGGCGGATGTAGCGGTCTACTGCGCCTCGTCGGCGCGAGTGCTATTGATCGGATCGAGATCCCGCTGCTAACC
>CAYUMA010000904.1:0-3897 GCA_964445675.1 uncultured Pseudomonadales bacterium
CTCATCGGGCTCATGTTTGCGCTGCTCTCTGCCTTGCAGCGTGCGGCTCGCTTCCGCGCAACGCGGTGCCTGTGGAATTGATGGCCGAAGCCGTTGTCCCGGGTTTGCCCGACGTGCGCGCGCCGGCCGGACGTCCCAGCAGCGTTATGACGAGTGATCTGAGGCGCTCCTTCGAGCAGGAGTCGGCCGAAGAATTTCCGATCAGCCCTGACGGCTACGTTCACTATGCGCACCTCGCGTTGTCGGGCGGCGGCGCGAACGGTGCCTTCGGGGCGGGGTTCCTGAACGGCTGGTCGAAGACCGGCGAGCGTCCGATCTTCAAGATCGTCACCGGCGTATCGACCGGTGCGTTGATGGCGCCGTTCGCGTTCCTCGGCCCTTCTTATGACGACGCGCTGCGGGAGTTCTATACCACCACGACGACACGCAACATCTTCCGGCCCCTGTCGCTGTTGCCACAACTGCTGGGCGGAGAATCCCTCGCCGATTCGGGGCCGCTGAGGGCGCTGATCGATCGCCATGTCGACGCGGAACTGCTACATCAGGTCGCGCTGGCGCACGCGGCGGGCCGGCGACTCTATTTCGGCACCGCTGATCTGGACTCGCAGAACTTCGTCGTCTGGAACATGGGGCTCATCGCCGCCAGCGGCGCTGCGAACGCGTTGGAACTGTTCCGCAAAGTCATGCTCGCATCGGCGTCGATTCCGGTCGCGTTTGCGCCGGTACTGTTCGAAGTCGAAGCGGGCGGCCGGCGTTACGACGAAATGCACGTCGATGGAGCAGTCGCCGCCAACGTCTTCTACTCGGGCGGCGTGTTCAGCTTTTCCGAGGCGCGGGCAGGGGTGGGGCGCGGCGTCGGCCAAGAGGATATCTTTGTCATTCACAATGGCCAGCTGCCGCCGGTGCCTCGGATCACGGCCAGGTCGGTGCGCGCCATTGCGGCGCGCTCATTCGCATCCGCGAGCAAGGCTGCGTTCGTCGGCGATCTGTTCCGCATCTATGCGGTCGCCGTGCGCGAGCAGGCGGGGTTCAAGTGGATCACGATGCCGATCGGCGTCGAAATGAAACGCAGCGAGTTGTTCGATACGGTCCTGATGCAGGCGCTTTACGATCTTGGGTACCGCAATGCAGTCGCCGGCCAGGAATGGGCCACCGAACCGCCGGGGCTGCCTCCTCAAAGAGTGCAATGAACTCGCGGCACGCAGACGGACGCGCGCCCCAGGCATTCTGTTAGCTGACGAGCGTCCAACCGAACAGCAGCGCCAGCACCACCAACGCGATGCACGCGATTGCCCATCGGCGCACGAACGCATCCGCGCTTTCGAGCACCACACCCGCGGTCGCACCGGCCCGTTGCAGCGGGCGCAGCACCGCACCGACGTCACCCGCCGGAATGCGGGGAAGGTAGTGCCAGACGCGGTCCAGTCCGACTGCGAGCGCGGCGCCGACGAGGACCGGCCACAGTGCGGACCACAGTGCGGTCGGAGCCAGCGCTGCCGGCAGCGTGTCGATCGGAATCCGCAGGTAAAGCGCCCACGGTACCGCGACCGCCGCGAGCGCCGTCGCGAGCCACGGCCAGACGAGTCCGTTCGGCGCACGCGCGTGCGCGTCCGAATGCCGCGTCTGCATGAGCCGGCGCAAGAAGTGCAACATCAGCAGCGTCGTTGCGACCGAAGACACCATTGCGACTGTCCCCGCGACACCGTCGCCCAGCAGATCCTTCACCGCGTATTTCGTCAGCGCGCCACCCGTCAACGGCAATCCACCGAGTCCCAGCGCAATGAACGCCGCAGGCAGCAACACCGGCCACGGACGACTGTGTCCTGTCGCGGCAATCACGCCGACCGCGAGGAACAGTCCACCTTTGACCAACAGGTGGTGCACCGAATAGAAAGCCGCCGCCAGCGCAGTGCCGTCGTCGCCGGTGGCCAGGCCCATGCCGATGACGGCCACAACGAATCCCATCTGGCTGACGCTCGAGTACGCAAGCACGTGCTTCGGATCCGACTGTGTGATGCCGACCGCCACGCCGTATAGCGCACCGAACAGTCCGATCGTTGCCAGCGGCAGCCCGAAGTCGGGCAACGCGACATCGAGCGGCAGAAAACGAATCAGCGCGAGAATGCTGGCCTTCACGACGGCACCGCTGAGCACCGCCGCGGCCGGAATCGGCGCCGCACCGTATGCGAGCGGCATCCAGAAGTGCAGCGGCACCAGGCCCGCTTTCATCCCGAGGCCGATGACCAGCAAGCCGAGGGTCAGACCCCGCGCCGGCGACGTGGCGATCGCCGCGGTCGCGTCGCGAATCAACAGACTCCCATCGGGCGTTGCGGCGGCCAGCAGCACGAGACCGGCGAGCACGAATGCCTCGGCCAGCAGCGCGAGCCCGAGATAGACGGCGCCGGCATGCAACGCCAGCGGGCCTTTGCCTTGCAGCACAAGTCCGCTCGCACCGACGCTCAGCACCGCCAACAGCAAGTAGAAGCCGACGAGATCGGCGGCCAGAAATACGCCGACGCATCCGGTCAGCGTCAGCAACCAGCACACGACGAAGCCACCCGTCTTCGACGTGTCGCGCAAATCCTGCGCGGCGTAGAAGCCGGCAAAGATCCATAGCAGCGCGGCGACCCCGAGCAGCATTGCGCCCGGTCGATCGAGCGCGAACGCCAATGCGAACGCCGCGTTCCCGACTTCAAACGATGATCCGTACGTCCCGAACACAGCGGCCGCCAATGCCGGGATCGGCGCGAACGGGAGCAGTACGGGCAGTCGCGCGCGCAGGCGCGTCGAAGCACATCCGAGCAGCAGCGCCAACGGCACTACGATGGCGGCGCCAAGGAGCACGGATGCGTCAGACATGTGCGCGGTCCCGGTAGAGGCCCGTCAGAGCGGCATGGCGTTGAGTTCGGCCCAGCCGGTCCACATGATCTGAATGCCGATACACAACAGGATGAACGCCATCAATCGCATCATCACCAGCGTGCCGATCTCGCCGAGCCAGTCGAGCAGTCGGGTCGAATTGAGGAAAACGAAGTACAACACGATCGAGACCAGCAACGATCCCGCCGCTGCCACGATCGCACCGGCGACGTACAAGACGGGATTCGCGGTGGAAATCTGGGTTCCGAGCGCGATCGACACGGTGATCGCGCCGGGGCCTGTCGTCAACGGAAACGTCATCGGAAAAAAACCGTGCTGCATCAGCCGCGCGTGCTAGAGCGTCGACGCTTCTTCGGCGGCCGCCGCTTGCACATCGTTGTCTGCGTTCGTATGCAGCATGCGCCAACCGGTGGTGGCCAGCAGCAGGCCGCCGCCGAGACGCACGACCGGCAGCGAGATTCCGAAGAGCGCCAGCACATACGTGCCGATCAGCATGGACGCTACGAGCACAAACCAGCTGTTGATTGCGATCTGACGCGCTAACCGTTTTGCTCGGTCGCGGTTGTTGCCGACCGCGGCGATGAACACCGGCGCCGCGCCGAGCGGATTGATGATCGGCAACAACGTGATCGGGACCAGGAAGAGCGCCTTCAGGATAGGGCCGACAAACAACTCCACAGCGACCTCCGATGGCGCGAAGCAACGGCGCGCGCGTTTCCGACGATACTTTTAAAGCTTGACGCTCACGGAAGTGGAAAAGATACTCCCGCCCGAATTCCGGAGCGTGCAAATGAACAAACGCGAGTTCCTCTTCGCCGGTGCGTCGGTCGCGGCACTGTCGCTTTTCGGCGGCTGCACGACTTCGGGTAGCAACTCCGGAGATCCTGCCACGCGCCGAGCGGCGATCGACGCCGACGTGGAGCAAGCGCTCAGCCGACTCTATGGCCAGGTGGCGGGCTCGCGCGAACTGGTCAGCACGGCGCGCGCGGTGCTGGTGTTTCCGTCGGTCGTGTCGGC
>CAYUMA010000905.1:0-1579 GCA_964445675.1 uncultured Pseudomonadales bacterium
GTGCGATGACGATGGCGACCGCCATCGAAGCCCAGATTCCCGCCAGCACCATCGGTCTGGTCGCCGCGACCGCCATCTCGAGCGTGCGATCGCGCATCCACCAATGCGCGGCAACGATGCCGCCGACGATGAGCGTCACCATCACGAGGTGCATAGTCGGCAGGATCGGCGCCGCGTCGCTGTTCGCGCCGAACATGCCGCCCAGCAGCTCCCAGGCTTTGCCGAATGTATGTGCGCGAAAAAACACCCACGTGATGTTGACGAGCGAGTATGTGAGCAAGCCGAACAACACGAGCATCGACGGACCCGGCCGATAGTTTGCAAACGCGGAGCGTAAGCCGCGCTCCACCGCGAGATACGCGCCGTGCAGGCCGCCCCAGACGACAAACGTCCAGCTGGCGCCGTGCCACAGTCCCCCCAACAACATCGTCAGCATCAGCGCGAGGTAAGTGCGCGCCGGACCGTGGCGATTGCCGCCGAGCGGGATGTACAGATAGTCGCGTAACCACGACGACAGCGTGATGTGCCAGCGGCGCCAGAAGTCGGAGAAACCGACCGCCGCGTACGGGAACCGGAAGTTGTCCGGCATCGCAAAACCGAGGCACATCGCGGCACCAATCGCCGTCGTCGAATAGCCCGCAAAATCGCAGAAGATCTGGCCGCTGAACGCGAGCGTCCCGACCCACGCATCGATCGCGCCCGCAGCGTTTTTGCTGTCGTAGACCATTTCCGCAGCCTTCGCGAGGAAGCTGTCGGCGAGCACGATCTTCTGGAACAACCCGAGCGTCATCAACGCGAGCCCGAAGTACAACATGTGGGGCGTCGCCCGCCGCGGCGCCGCAAACTGCGGCACCAGTTCGGTCGGGCGCATGATCGGACCGGCGACGAGGTGCGGGAAGAACGTCACGAACAGCGCGTAGTCGAGGAAATTGCGCGCAGGCTGCGCCCGCCGCAGATAGACGTCGAGCGTGTACGACATTGTCGCGAACGTATAGAACGAGATGCCCACCGGCAGCACGATGTCGAACGCGGGCGGCGTATAGGAAATTCCGAACGCACTGAGCGACGCCGCAAAGTTGTCGAGCAGGAACTCACCGTACTTGAAGTAGCTGAGCATGCCGAGGTTCGCCACCACCGAAAGCCACATCCACGCGCGCCGTGCAGTTGGCCGTTCCGCCTGCACCAGCTTCTGCGCCGCGTACCAGTCCACGACCGTCGACACCCACAAGAGGATCACGAACGGCGGATTCCACGCGGCGTAGAAGAGGTAACTCGCGATCAGCAGGTTGATCTTCTTGGTGCGCCACGGAAGCCTCAGGTGGTGCAGCGCGAGCACCAGCGCGAAGAACACAACAAACGTCAGCGAGTTGAAAACCACGCCGTTCCCCGAGCTAGCGTCGCACGAAGTACGGCAGCGCGATGAACGCGCCGCACAGCGCGATCATCACACCGACGCCGTCGACGAAGTACGGCACCACCATCAGCGCGATCCCCGAAATGAACGGCACGAGTCGTTTCTGGCGCCGCCCGTAGATGAAGAAGCCGACGCCGATCGCGCCGAAGAACATCGACCAGATCA
>CAYUMA010000906.1:0-3490 GCA_964445675.1 uncultured Pseudomonadales bacterium
TTCGAGATCGCACGGCACGATCGTCGGGTCGGTGACGGTGTCTTGCTTGATCGCGTCGAATACGGCCTCGAGCTTGGCCTGACCGCGCCCCAACAGGACGACGTTGGCGCCGTAGCTGGCGAACGTCGTTGCGGCGCAAGCGCCGATGCCGGCGCCGGCCCCCGTCACCAGAATCGTGCGCCCGGTGAGCAGATTCTCCACCGGCCGATAGCGCCACTGCGACTGTGCCGCGGCCAGTTCAGGCCGCATCGGGTTTGATCGCATGCAGCAGATAGTTGACGTCGACGTCGGCGCTGAGGCGCGCGGCGCGGGTCAACGGGTTGTAGGTCATGCCGATGATTTCCCGCATCGACAGACCCGCACCGCGGACCGCGCGCGCGAGTTCCGCCGGTCGCACGAACTTGCGGTAGTCGTGGGTGCCGCGCGGCACGAGGTTCAGCAGGTATTCCGCGCCGACGACCGCCAGCGCCCACGCTTTCGGGTTGCGATTGATCGTCGAGAAAAACAGGTGCGCGCCGGGTCTTGCAAGCGTCGCGCACGCGGTGACAATCGCCGCCGGATCGGGCACGTGCTCGATCATTTCCAGACACGTGACGACGTCGAACGACGCCGGCGCTTCCGCGGCAAGGGCCTCGGCGCTGATCTGCCGATAGCGGATCGGCGTCGTTGTCTCAGCGGCGTGCCGGCGCGCGACTTGGAGCAGGGCATCGGCGAGGTCGCAGCCCAACACGTTGGCGCCGCGAACGGCCATCGCTTCGGCGAGAATGCCGCCGCCGCAGCCGATGTCGACGACCCGCTTCCCGACGAGATCACAGTGGCGCGCGATATAATCCAGGCGCAGCGGATTGATGTCGTGCAGCGTACGGAAATCGCCTTCGGGATCCCACCAGCGCTGCGCGAGCGACTCGAACTTGGCGATTTCCGAAGGGTCGACGTTTGTTGCCACCGCCTGATTTCCTCAGTGACCGGCAGCCGGGGTTGCGAGCCGACTTACCCACGTCGCCGCGCGGGCGTGAATGGCGCCGACGTCGAGCGTCGTCGGATGACCATCGAGCAACAGTTGCCGTCCGGCGATCCAGACGTTTTGCACATGGCTGCCGGACGCGGTGTAGAGCAGCGTCGACTCGGGACGATGCACCGGCAGCGCGCCGGGATGCGTGAGGTCGATCGAGATCAGATCGGCCGCTTTGCCAGGTTCGATCGAACCGATGATCGCATCGAGGCCGAGCGCGCGTGCGCTGCCAAGCGTCGCGAGTTCGAGTGCGGCGTATGCATCGAGCGCCGTCGGATCGCCGCTGACGGTTTTTGCGAGCAGCGCGGCCGTGCGCGCCTCGGTGAACATGTCGAGCGAATTGTTCGCGGCGGCGCCGTCGCTGCCGAGACCGACCAGCAGCCCGCGCCGCTGCATCTTGCCGATGTCGGCAACGCCGCTGCCGAGTTTCAGATTCGATTGCGGACAATGCACCGCACGCACACCGCCTTCGACCAGCGCGTCGAGGTCGGCGTCGTCGAGTTGGGTCAGGTGCACGGCCTGCAGTCGTGGCACGAGCATGCCGATCTGCGCGAGGCGCTGAATGTGCGTGCAACCCAGATCGCGTCGCGCGGCGGCGACTTCGCCGGCGGTTTCGTGCAGGTGCATGTGGATCGGAGCGTCGATCTCCTCCGCCAGCGTCAGCGTTTTGAGCAGCTCGGTCTCGTTCAAGGTATACGCGGAGTGCGGGCCGAACCCGATTCGGATCAAAGCGTCGTCGCGATACTCGTCGTGTAGCGCGAGGCCCTTGCTGAATCCTTCGGCGGCGTTCTTCGACCACGCGTTGGCGAAGTCGATCAGCGGGAACGTGACCTGCGCGCGCATCCCGCAGTCACGCGCGGCGCGGGCCGCGACTTCCGGAAAGTAGTACATGTCGCTGAAGCACGTCGTGCCGGATTCGAGCATCTCGAGCAATGCGAGCGCGATGCCATCCACGACAAATTCCGGCGTCACCCAGCGCGCCTCGAGCGGCCAGATCCTGTTTCGCAGCCATGCGTCGAGCGGCAGATCTTCGGCGAGGCCGCGCAGTAACACCATCGCGGCATGCCCGTGCGCGTTCACCAGTCCCGGCATCAACAGTTGCCCATCGAGTCGTCGCGTCGCGGTCGCGTGAAAGCGCTGTGCGATCGTCTGCGAGGGTCCGATGGCGACAATGTTCGCCCCGCGGATCGCGACACTATGCCCCGTCAGCACCGTGCGGGCCGGCGTGATCGGCAGCATCCAGGTGGGTTCGATGATCAGATCGGCGGTGACCGGCAGCATCGCGCGATTATAGGCGCAGAGCTTGCCTGGTGGCTCGGATTCGGGGCCGATCGTGTTAAACTGCGCCGCTGTTTGCCCACCTGAGTTTGTTGTCCTCTCAATGGCTGAATTCGGAAAAGAAATTCTGCCCGTCGCAATTGAAGACGAGCTGAAAAAGTCATACCTCGAATACGCGATGAGCGTCATCGTCGGCCGCGCGTTGCCCGATGTCCGCGACGGTTTGAAGCCGGTCCACCGCCGTGTTCTGTTTGCGATGAACGAGCTCAACAATACGTACAACAGACCCTACGTGAAGAGTGCTCGTATCGTCGGCGACGTGATCGGCAAGTATCACCCGCACGGCGACGTCGCGGCCTACGACACGATCGTGCGAATGGCACAGTCGTTCTCGATGCGCTATCGGCTCGTGGACGGGCAGGGCAATTTCGGATCGGTCGACGGCGACCCGCCTGCGGCGATGCGCTATACCGAAGTGCGCATGGCGCGGATCGCCGGTGAACTGCTCGAGGATCTCGACAAGGAAACGGTGCCGTTCGTTGCGAACTACGACGACACACTGCAGATGCCGCAGGTGTTGCCCAATCGCCTGCCGAATCTGTTGTTGAATGGGTCGTCCGGCATTGCGGTGGGCATGGCGACCAACATACCGCCGCACAACTTGCGCGAAGTGATCGACGGCTGCCTCGCGCTGATCGACTCACCCGACATCACGATCGACGGCCTGATGGAATTCATCAAGGGGCCCGATTTCCCGACTGCGGCGATCATCAACGGCCGCGCCGGCATCGTCGAAGCGTACAAAACCGGCCGTGGTCGTATATTCGTGCGCGCTCGCGCCACCGTCGAAACGGACGCGAAGACCGGCAAAGACACGATCATCGTGACCGAAATTCCGTATCAGCTGAACAAAGCGAAGCTGATCGAACGGATTGCCGAACTCGTCAAAGAGAAAAAGATCGAGGGAATCACCGAGCTGCGCGATGAGTCGGACAAGGACGGCATGCGCGTCGTCATCGAAATACGTCGCGGTGAGTCGGGCGAAGTCGTGTTGAACAACCTGTACAACCAGACCCAGCTGCAGGGCGTGTACGGCATCAATTGCGTCGCACTCGTCGACGGTCAGCCGCAAGTACTCAACCTCAAGCAGATTCTCGAAGCATTCGTCAAACACCGCCGCGAAGTCGTGACGCGACGCAC
>CAYUMA010000907.1:0-1785 GCA_964445675.1 uncultured Pseudomonadales bacterium
TCGCCGGCGATCAGCAGGCGGCGCTGATCGGTCAGGGTTGCGTCGCGAGCGGGTTGACCAAGAGCACGTACGGCACGGGCTGTTTTATGGTCGCTAACACCGGCGAACGACTGATTCGCTCGACGCACGGCTTACTGTCGACAGTCGCTTACCGCATCGGTGGACAAACGACGTATGCGATCGAAGGCAGCATCTTCGTCGCCGGCGCGGCGGTGAAATGGCTGCGCGATTCGTTGCGCATCGTCGACTCGGCGGCGGCCACGGAAGCCGCCGCACGGCGCAGCGGCGGCGCTGCCGGCGGCGTGTATCTGGTTCCGGCGTTCACCGGACTCGGCGCACCGCATTGGCAGAGCGACGCCCGCGGGTTGATCTGCGGCTTGACGCTCGACACGAGTCGCGACGATCTGATCACGGCGACGCTGGCGAGCGTCGCCTATCAGTCGGCGGACCTGCTGGCGGCACTCGCGCGCGACGACGTTGTGGTCACGTGCCTGCGCGTGGATGGGGGGATGGTCGCAAACGACTGGCTGTGTCAGTTCCTCGCCGATGTCGCGAACGTGCGCGTCGAACGACCGGTGATCACCGAAACGACTGCGCTTGGCGCAGGCATGCTCGCGGCGCTCGGCGGTGGGTTGGTCGGGTCGTTGCACGAGGCCGCGGGGCTGTGGCGTTTGCAGCGCGGTTTCGATCCTGCGATGAGTGCGCCGGTGCGCGAAGGACTGCGCAACGGATGGTCGCATGCGGTCGCTCGGACGTTGGGCCACGCAGTGACGTGACGCGGCGCGGGCACCATTACAAAGCGGGTACAAGCACTCCAGCGCGCCGATACAACGGTGCCGGGTGCGTCCCGTAGACTGGTCGACACTTCGAGTGTGGAACCGTTCATGTTCGCATCCCTGCCGCAAATGCTGCATACGCTGACGCGTTTGCGACGGTCACTGCTGACCGGCGCCGCGGTTGCTGCGTTCCTCGCGTTGTGGTGGGCAGGCTCGATGTCGGGTCGACTCAACAACACCGAGATCGCGGTGGGCCTCGCGATCATCGTGCTCGCGATCGGGTTGGGGCTGCTGGCGCTGTCGATCGTCGCCGACATGCGTTTGCGCAACGTGACGGCCTCGTTGGGGACGCCGGTCATGCTATGGGCCAGCGTCGGCTGCGTCGTGAGCGCGGCGTTCGGAACAGGCGTGTTGCGCCTTGCCTTGCTCGCGGTCACGTTGCTCGGTCTCAATTTCGCTGCGCTGCACCTGACGCGGTCTCGCTTGCGCCTGATCGCAGTGCTGACGTGGGGAGCCGCGAGTCTCGGATTCGCGCTGCATGTGCGCACAGGCATCCAGGCCGACTTGCCGGAAGAGTTGATCATCTGGTCGTGTTACACCGTGCTGCTGGTGATCGCGTTGTTCGTCGCCGATCAGGTGGCGAGTCTGCGTGAAGAGTTGACTGGTCGCACGTGGGAGCTCGAACGCGCGCTGGCGCAGGTCCGCGACATGGCGATGCGTGACGATTTGACCGCGCTCTACAATCGCCGTCAGCTGATGGAATACCTGTATCGGCAAAAGGCGCTGGCCGATCGCGGGACGCTCGCGTTTGCGCTGTGTTACGTCGACCTCGACCACTTCAAACGGGTCAACGACCTCTTCGGCCACCAGCAGGGTGACGAAGTACTCAAGGCATTCGCCGATATCGCCCGCAAGGTAGTGCGAGAAGAGGATTTCGTCGCGCGTATCGGCGGCGAGGAGTTTGTACTCGTGCTGACCAATGCGAATCTGGCGGATGCAGTGCAGGTGT
>CAYUMA010000908.1:0-6000 GCA_964445675.1 uncultured Pseudomonadales bacterium
AGAAGGGTACGGCGCTCGAGGAGACATTCGCGCAGCTGTTGCATTTCACGCGGCTCGAACCGTTCGTCGATCGCCGCGCCGGCAAACTCTCCGGCGGCATGAAGCAAAAGCTCGGGCTCGCGTGCGCACTGATGGCGAAACCCGACGTGTTATTACTCGACGAGCCGAGTGTCGGCGTCGATCCGGTCAGTCGCCGCGAACTGTTGAGCATGGTGGATACGTTGACCCACGACGGCATGGCCGTGATCTGGTCGACGGCGTACCTCGACGAAGCCGAACGCTGCGACGCGGTGTTGTTGTTGAAAGACGGTCGCGTCGAGTTCGACGGCCCGCCGGCCGAATTGACGCGGCGCGTGGCGGGGCGCAGCTATCGCCTGCTCGGCACGCGCAACGAACGCCGCAACGTATTGGCCGCGACCCTCGCGCTCGACAGCGTGCGCGACGGTGTCATTCACGGTGACGCGGTGCGCGTCGTGTTGAAGGACGGCGCGCCGGCAACGCAGCTCGACGCGCTGGCGCAGCACTACGGCGGCGTCGTTGAGCCGACTGCGCCGCGATTCGAGGATGCGTTCGTGGATTTGCTCGGCGGCGGCCCCGGCGGCATATCGTCGATCGCGCGAATGATGGAGCCGGTCGACCTCGGCACCGAGGTCGCCGTGTCCTGCCATCAGTTGACCAAACGTTTCGGCGACTTCGTCGCGACCGACAACGTGACGTTTGCAGTCGGCAAAGGCGAAATCTTCGGTCTGCTCGGACCAAACGGCGCCGGCAAGTCGACGACGTTCAAGATGCTGTGCGGGCTGTTGAAGCCGACCTCGGGCGAAGCGCGTGTCGCGGGCCAGGACCTGCGCGGCGCAGCGCGCGAAGCCAAACAGCAGATCGGCTACATGTCGCAGAAGTTCGCGCTCTACGGCCTTCTGTCGGTGCACCAGAATCTGAACTTTTACTCCAGCGTATATGGCCTGACGGGCGCACTACGCCGCGATCGTATCGACGAGATGATCGAGCTGTTCGACCTGAAGCAGTATCTGAAGGCATCTCCGGAAACGTTGCCGCTCGGCTTCAAACAACGCCTGGCGCTTGCGTGCGCGCTGATGCATCGACCGCTGGTGCTGTTTCTCGATGAACCGACGTCCGGTGTGGACCCGATCACGCGACGTGAGTTCTGGACGCACATCAACGGCCTCGCGCGCAAAGGCGTCACCGCGATGGTCACGACGCATTTTATGGAAGAGGCCGAGTACTGCGACCGCGTTGCGCTGATGTATCAGGCGAAGCTGATCGCGCTCGACACCCCGGATGGACTCAAGGCACGCGTGACCGATGCCGCGCGCCCCGACCCGACGATGGATGACACGTTCGTCGCGCTGGTTGAAGCGGCCGATGGCGGTCGACGGGATGCCGCATGAGTGCGTCCGACGGCGCCGGCTTCAGCGGCCGCCGTCTGTTCGGCATCGTCTACAAGGAGAGCCTGCAGGTCGTCCGCGACCCGTCGGCGATCCTCGTTGCGTTCGTGCTGCCCGTGGTCATGATCCTCGTGTTCGCCTTTGCGTTGTCGTTAGACCAGCGGCGCGTTCCGATCGGGGTTGTGCTCGAAGGCGATGGAGCGCAGGCGCATTCGCTGGCCGCAGCATTCGCGGCAACGGATTACTTTGCGGTGACGCCGGCGCGCGATCGGCGTGAGGTGGCGCCCGGCGTCGTTTCCGGTCGACTGCGCGGATTCGTCGTCATTCCGCAGGATTTCGAAACACGCCTCAAAGAAGGCAGCCGCGCCGCGCTCGTGCAGATCATCACCGACGGCTCGCAGCCGAACACCGCGACCTTCGTTGCCGCGTATGCGCGCGGTGTCGTCGGTTCATGGTTGAACAGCCGCGACGATGCTGCGAGCGCGGCGCGGCCGCTGACGCTCGAAGCCCGATTCTGGTTCAACCCGGAGATCAACAGCCGCCGGTTCCTGATCCCCGGCGCGATCGCGATCATCATGACGTTGATCGGCACGCTGCTGACGGCGCTGGTCGTCGCGCGGGAATGGGAACGCGGCACGATGGAGGCGCTGATGTCGACGCCGGCGAGTACCCTGGAGATCCTGCTCGGCAAGTTGCTGCCGTACTTCGGACTCGGCCTCATCGCCACATTGGGTTGCGCGCTGCTTGCGACACATGCGTTCGACGTACCGTTGCGCGGGTCATATCCCGCGTTGTTGGCGCTCGCGGCGACATTTCTGGTGCCGGCGCTCGGCCAGGGCCTGTTGATCTCCACGGCGGCGCGCAATCAGCTCGTTGCATCGCAGCTCGCAGCGCTCACCGGATTTCTGCCGGCCTTCATGCTGTCGGGCTTCTTGTTCGAGATCAACAGCATGCCCGGCTGGCTGCAGACGATGACGTATCTGTTGCCCGCGCGCTATTTCGTCGCGTCGCTGCAAACGGTGTTCTTGACCGGCGATGTCTGGGAGCTATTCCTGCCGAACATGCTCGCGATGCTCGCAATCGGCGCGGGATTTTTTGGTCTCGTCGCGCGCAATACGCGCAAGAGTCTGGACGTTTAGATGCGCCTGGTCGCCCAGGTCACCAAGGAACTGCTCAGCAATCTGCGCGATCCGCAGACGCGACTGTCGTTGATCGGTCCGCCGCTACTGCAATTGTTCGTGTTGTCGTTTGCCGCGACGCTCGAGGTGCGCAACGTCGACATCGCGATCGTCAACGACGACGCGGGGCGCGCGTCGCACGAATTGATCGAGCGAATCGCGGCAGCGAGTTTTGTCGACGAAGTTCTCGTCGTGGATCGGCAGGAAGCGATCACGCAGCTGCTCGAACGGCGTCAGGTACTGGCCGGGCTGCATTTCGCCGCCGACTTTTCGCGCGACGTCGCGGCGCGACGTCCCGCATCGGTGCAGGTGCTCATCGACGGTCGGCGCGCGAACGCGGGCCAGGTCGCGCTGAGTTATATCGACTCGATCGCGAGCGATTACGGCGCCGAACTCGCAGGCGTACGCGCGGCGGCGGTGCCGCGGACGCTGACGCGGCATTGGTTCAACCCGAATCTGACCTACATGTGGTTTATCGTGCCGGCGATGACCGGCATTCTGGTCATGTTCTACAGCCTCGTGATCACCGGTCTTTCGATTGCGCGCGAGCGCGAGCTCGGCACATTCGATCAACTGCTTGTCTCGCCCGTGTCGCCGTTCGAAATCGTCATCGCGAAATCGGTGCCCGCTTTCATCCTCGCGACATTGCAGGCCTGCATGATGATCGCCGTGTGCGCGCTGGTATTTCGAATTCCGTTGGCGGGATCAATCCCGCTGCTGTTCGTCAGCATCCTGCTTTTTATTCTTTCGATCGTCGGGATCGGGATGATGCTGTCAGCGATTTGCGAGACGCAGCAGCAGGCAATCCTCGGCGTCTTCGCGATCGGTTATCCGTTGATCATGATCTCCGGTTTCGCAACGCCCGTGGAGAACATGCCCCATTGGCTGCAGATCATCGCGCAGGCGAGTCCGCTGAAGCACTTTCTGGTGATCCTGCAAGGCAGCTTCGTCAAGGCGATGCCGCCGGCGGATGTACTCGCCAATGCATGGCCGATGGTGGTCATCGCGGCAGTGACGGCGTCGGCGGCGATCGTGATCGTCAAGCGCAAACTGCAATAGCACAGGCATCGCAACGCGATGCTCCCCAAACTCATGGAAGACGGGTTCGATTTCCTCGTAGACTGACGGCGAATTTCGGGGGGGTAGAGCAGTGGTGAGTCAAATACGCGACGCCGCGATTGTCGGCGTGCACGAATATCCGTCGCGCAAGGTCGCAGGTTCCGTCAGCCCGTTGCAGATCAAAGCGGAAAGCGCGGCGCGCGCACTCGCCGATGCAGGATTGACGTGGAAGGACGTCGATGCGATCTACGACGCAGGCGAAGGCGGCGGCATGAGCGGTTTGACGACTGCCGAGTATTTCGGCCTGAAGCCCAGCGTCATCGACACGACCGCCGTCGGCGGCAGTTCGTACGAATTTCACGCAGCGCACGCCAAACGCGACATCGCCGCCGGCAAAGCGCGCGTGGCGCTGCTGAGTTACGGCTCGACGGCGCTGTCCAACATGATGGCGATTGGTACCGGTGGTCGCGGCGGGTTCGCAAGTCATCCGGCCGACAACATGGACGCGTTCGTCGGCATGACACTCGTGTCGAACTACGCCATGGTCGCGCGGCGGCACATGCACCAGTTCGGCACGACGAGCGAGCAGCTCGCGGAGATCGGCGTTGCGACGCGACTGCACGCGATGCGTAATCCCGAAGCGGTCGCCGCGATGACCGCCCTCGGCTTTCTCGACATCCGCGAGACGACGATTGCCGACGTCATCAGCTCGCCGCTGATCGCCGACCCGCTGCATCGGCTCGACTGCTGCATGATTTCCGACGGTGGCGGCGCCGTCGTCATCGCGGCCGCCGACGTCGCGCGCGACTGTCGCAAGCGCCCGGTGTGGATTCTCGGTTGCGGCGAAGCGACCAAATACCCGGAGAACGGCGGCGACATCACCGTCAGCGCGGCGGCGCAATCGGGGCCGCCGGCGTTTGCCGAGGCGGGCGTGCGCCCGGACGAAATCGACATCGCGATGATCTACGACTCGTTTAGCATCACGGTGCTGACGCTGCTCGAGGATCTCGGCTTCTGTCGCAAAGGCGAAGGCGGCGCGTGGGTCAGCGGGGGCCGGCTGCGCTTCGACCGGCCGAACGATGGACCTGCGCTGAACACCGACGGCGGCGGCTTGTCGTCGAACCATCCCGGCATGCGCGGCATTTTTCTATTGATCGAGGCAACGCGGCAGTTGCGCGGTGAATCGAACTCTCAAGTCGACAACGCGCGACTCGCGGTCGCGCATGGCAATGGCGGCATGCTCGGCAGCCGCCACAGCGGCGGCACCGTGATTCTGGGGAGAGATTGACGTGGCCGAATTGCGACGACCGTTGCCGAATCTGAAGGAACTCGACACGCAGCCATTCTGGCAGGCAACAAAAGACGGTGAGCTGCGTTATCAGCGCTGCGACGAATGCGGCACTGTCGTGTTTTATCCGCGCGCTCACTGCACGGGTTGCCTGAGCCGCGCGCTGACGTGGCATACCGCATCGGGTCGAGGCACGGTGTATACGTTCAGCGTCGTGCGCAAAGCCGAGCATCCATTCTTTCGTACGCTCGTGCCGTACGCGGTCGCGTGGATCGATCTCGACGAAGGCCCGCGCATTCTGTCGAACATCGTCGGTATCGACGACCCGGCAACCGACATCGAAGTGGGCGCGCGCGTCATCGTCGAGTGGGAAGTCCACGACGAACTCGCGCTGCCGCTGTTCAGGCTCGAGTAGGACTCAGATCGGGAGCTTCACCGACGCGGTACCGAACACGCGCGTTTCATTGGCTGCATTGCTGACGGTCAGATCGATCATGACGGTACCCGCGTCCGCGTCGATATCGGTGACGACGCCGCTGATCTGATACGCCTCACCGACGACCACCGGCGCGCGAAACACGGTATCGACGTTGACGATCTGCGCGTCGGGCGCCCAGCGGTGAATCATCGCGACGAGGAAGCCCTGGCTCATGATGCCGGGCACGAGCGCGCCCGGGAGTCCCTCTGCGCGGGCGGCCGCGTTATCGGTGAAGCGGGGCCGATCCCAACCGGCCGCGCGCGCAAAGCGGCGCACGTTGTCGATGCCGGTATCCGGCGTGAACACCGGCAGCTGCGCGCCGAACTCGACGTCCGCTAGCGTTTTGACTGTCATGCGTCGGGCCGCTCGCGGATCACCATGCTCGTGTCGGCCGATGCGAGGTGCGTGTTCGCGGCGTCGTAGAGTTCCATACGCAGCACGATGAAAACCATGCGCCCCGAGCGACCGGACTTCGCGTAGATGTCGTGGATGTGACTGCGCCCGGTCAGTTGTGTGTCGGGTCGGATCGGCTGTTTCGGCGACACCGCTTTGCCGGCATCCATACCCAATCCGGGCAAATTCGGAAAACCC
>CAYUMA010000909.1:0-1790 GCA_964445675.1 uncultured Pseudomonadales bacterium
CGCGATTGCGAACAGCAGCCCCACGGTCCAATAACGGCGCGCCTCGCCGCTCATCGGCGGCGCGCGCGCGGGATCGCTACTTCAACGACGCGGGGAACGACCGATAAAAACAGTCCCACCTAACGCGCAGGACGCGCCGGACTTGCGTCGGTCTTGCCGAACACCGCGTCGCGCAGCGTGCGGCGCCCGGCCGGTTGATAGCTGTAGAGCAATGCGCGGCGATCGTGCCCCGTGCGATTCGGCGCCGACGCATGCACGAGCAGCGAGCCGAAATAGACGACGCTGCCGGCCGGCACTTCGAGCGGCACGAGCTTCGCCCCTTCGACTGCGCTCTCGTCCATTTCATTCGCGCCGAAGCCTGCGGTCGCCTTACGCGCCGCTTCGCCGTTCTTGTGACTGCCGGGCAAGACCTCGAGGCAGCCGTTCTCGATGGACGAATCGTCGAGAAAGAGGATTGCGGTTGCGACCTGGGCCGCGTCTTCGGCGACGCCGACCCAATACGGATAGTCCTGGTGCACGACGATCGGTCCGCCGACATCGGCGCGTTTGACGTTCAGCTTCTCGGTGAAGAGCGAAATGGCGTCGGTGCCGAGGATGTCTTTCATCGGTTCGAAGAACCGCGCATCGCGCGCGCACGCATCGAGCGCCGTCGACAGATGCGCGAACGGTTCGATACCGAGCACGGTATCGATGCTGTCTTTCTCCCACTTCACGGCGGTGCCGAGTTCCTGCAGATGCTCGAACACATACGCGCCCGCGGTGACCTTCGGCTGCCGCTGTACTTCGAGCAGCTTCTCGATGAGTTCTTCGCACGCCTGCGCGATCGACGCGAGTTCGGTCTTGTTGAAGAGGCTGTGGCGACAGACGAAGCCATCGCGCGCAAGCGCCGCCTTTTCCTTCGCATTCAGACGCAGTGTGGTACCCATGAGCTTCGACCCCGACGAAAGCGACCAAGTGCTCCGGACTATACCGCCCGCACCCGCCGCTGAGAACCGGGTGTTCGACGCCCGCGCCCCTGCGCTTGCCAGTCGGTGCGTGCAACCTATACCGTCGATTGGTCGCAGCACGCTCTCTCTCAACCATGCGCCGCAATCAACACCACAGTAAATCGCTCAACCCCAATCGGCTGCTCGCGTGGCTCTGCGTGCTCGGCGCGCTCGCGGGTCCGGCGCCGACGTTCGCCGCAACTGCGTGGGATCTGGTCTCGCCGCGCAACTTCGACCCGCACGCCCGCGCCGAACGCGTCGCGGTCGCGCACGACCTGCAATCGCGCGTCGATCGCCTCGCGGACCTGGTCACGGTTCAGAGTGCCTCCGAAGTGGAGAAGCTCAGTCGCGACGAAGCCAAGCTGAACGCGACCAACAAGGACAACGACCAGGCGACCGCCTCACTACAACTCTCGGTCGCGTATCAGCATCGCAAGCTCGCCACTCGACTCGCGGAGATCAGCGCGGCGCTCGAATGCGTGATCACGAGCGAGACCGAAGCGGCCGAGATGCACTGTTGGGCAACGGCCAGCTGGCTGCTCGGCGACCAGGAAGCGTTCCGGCTCGCGCTGTCGACACTGCGCGAACAGCGTCGGGTACCGCAGAACAAGAACCTGCCGCCGCTGCTGCGCGGCCCCGAAATCTGGTACGACACGTACGCGCGCGGCATTCTCGAGATCATCCTGATCCCGTATCTGGCGGACGCCGCGAAAGCTCAATGAGGGAACTCGATTGTGGGAGCGATCTCCAGATCGCGATCTGGAGATCGCTCCTACAGACTCCCCTCAGCGAAACTGTTTGGGC
>CAYUMA010000910.1:0-1608 GCA_964445675.1 uncultured Pseudomonadales bacterium
CTGCAGCACGCCGAGCGCTACCCCGTGCTCGCGCAGGTGACCCCCGGGCAGATCGCGCGCAGCCTGCGGAATGCGGTGTGATTCTCGAAGTACTCGATGTCGGCGCGCCGCGTCATGATCACGACTTCGAGTTCCGTCGCTTCGGCGAGAGCGGGCAGGTTGCCCAGCGCAAGAAATGAGGGCAGGGCGAGAGAGGCAAAACGCGCGATGTACGTTTCGCCCCAGACTACCGTGAGGAATTTGACTTTGGGGCGCATATTGTTCTGGCGAAGTCCGTCGCAGGCTGGACAATCGGATCGTTTGCGGGCGCGCTAATTTGATAAATAATAGCGCGGGGGCAGATCGAGCCGATAAGCTCAGTAATGTGTGCTCATGCTATCATTGTCGCCAAGGCCGTGAAAGCAGCCGGCCCGTTCCATTTTCCCTAAAAATCTCGGAATTTTGCCATGTCCAAGAAGGGTCTTTCATCGCGTGGCGACGAAGCGGTGAAGACACGCGAGCCCCAATACCAGGAATGCATTGAGGCGGTTACCACAAGGGGTTTCGAGCGGCTCGGTCTTCGGAGCAGTCATAGCTGGCACAACGATCCCAAGCACCTGTTGTTCCGGCTTTCGCGCTACAAGTTTGTTGCGAAAATGCTCGCGGGAAGCGAGCACGTTCTGGAAATTGGGTGCGGCGACGCATTTGGTACTCGCCTCGTTCAGCAGGAGGTGAAAGCGTTGAGCGCGACCGATTTCGACGAAGTCTTCATTGAAGATGTCAAGGCGCGCATGGTCGAGCGCTGGCGCTTCCCGGTCTTTGCCCACGATTTGCTCGCTGGCCCGATTCCGGGCAGATACGATGGCGTGTTTGCGCTCGACGTGCTCGAGCACATTTCGACGCAGAACGAGCACACTTTCCTTAAAAACGCTTTCGCTCCGCTTACCGCTTACGGGGTTGGGATCATCGGCATGCCTTCCCTGGAGAGTCAGAGTCTGGCGTCGCCGACCAGCCGTGCCGGCCATGTCAACTGCAAGAGCATGCCTGATCTGAAGAAGACGATGCAGGCGCACTTCCATAACGTGTTCATGTTCTCCATGAACGATGAGGTCGTGCATACCGGCTTTCATCCGATGGCGCACTACCTCATCGCGTTGGGCGCATACAAGAAATAACGGCGGTGCGGATTACCTGTGGCCTGCAGCCGCCGGATTGAGTGAAGAGAGTCGATGCCCGCTTCCGGAAGCTCTGTGGACCCCAGTCGCGATGCCATAGTCGCAGAGGTGCGACAACGCTCCGGCCTCGGCAAGCGGATCGTCTTCGTCTCGGGCAACTTTAACATCGTTCATCCCGGGCACCTGCGGTTGCTGCAATTCGCAGCCGAATGCGGTGACTTTCTGGTCGTTGGTGTGCACGATCAATCTTTTCCGGGGGCAAAGCTGCCCGAGTCTATGCGGCTCGAGGGCGTGCGCGCCATTTCCCTCGTGAACTACGCCTTCGTTCTCAGGGAGCCGCCCGAGCGCTTCATCGCCAGGCTATGCCCAGCGATCGTTGTCAAAGGCAAAGAATTCGAGCATCGCGACAATCCGGAGCAGGCGATCACGGACTCGTACGGCGGCCTGCTGCTGT
>CAYUMA010000911.1:0-11068 GCA_964445675.1 uncultured Pseudomonadales bacterium
GACCGGGTGATCCTGTGGTACATCTCCGGCAATCGTGATCCCGACGCGATCCCGGATCCGGACACCTTCAAGATCGACCGCGCCAACGCGCGGCATCACTTGTCGTTCGGTTTCGGAATTCATCGCTGCCTCGGCAATCGCCTCGCCGAGATGCAACTGCGCGTCGTGTGGGAAGAGATCCTGAAACGGTATCCGTTGATCGAGGTGGTCGGGCGGCCCGAGCGCGTCAGCTCCTGCATATTTCATGGCTTCACGAGCATGCCCGTGCGGATCCCTCACTGAACGGCGAGAACGGTCGACCGGCGCGATCTGCGCGGCGAAACGAGTGCTGCGCGCGACGAAGCGTTCCGATCCGACCGCGGACGCTGCGTCGCGGGCCGCGACGCTGACTTAGACTGGCGGCATGGCAGCGACGACATTACCGCTTACGCGTACCGCGTGGCTCGAAGCCCCGGCGGTGCAGTTCTGGCTCCTGCAACTCGCGGGTTGGAGCGGCTGGGCGGTGGCCGGATCGATCGGCTGGATGTACTGGCAACCCGACACGCCGTACGTAAAGGTCTATACGCTGGCGGCAGCATTCGGAATCGCGATCTCGACGCTGCTGCGGCAGCTGTATCGCCGCATCTGGGCGTGGCCGATCGAACGTCGTGTCGCTGCCGCGCTATTCGCGTCGTACGTCTCCGGCGCGATCTGGCAACTGGCGAAGAACTTCATCATCCACATCTATCTGCCCCAGAACGACATGAAGCCGATGGGCTGGCTCGGCTACTTGGAAGGCGTCACCGCATCGTTTTACATCATGGTGACGTGGAGCGGCCTCTACTTCGGCATCAAGTGGTATCAGATGCTGCAAGCCGAGTCTGCGAAGGTGTTGCGGGTCACTGCGATGGCGCACCAGGCACAGCTGAAAATGTTGCGCTACCAGCTCAATCCGCACTTCCTGTTCAACACGCTCAATGCGATCTCGACATTGACGCTGGATCACGACACCCAACGCGCCAACGACATGATCACCAAGTTGTCGCGGTTCCTGCGCTACTCGCTCGACAGCGATCCGATGCAGAAGGTCACCGTGGAACAGGAACTGCAGGCACTGTCGCTGTATCTCGACATCGAGCGCGTCCGTTTTGGTGAACGGTTGCGACTCGAGGTGGACGTCAGCGAGCGCGCCAAGCGGGGCTATATCCCAAGCCTGCTGTTGCAGCCACTCGTCGAAAACGCGGTCAAGTACGCCGTCGCGCGCAGCGAACGCGGCGGCGTCATCCGCATTCACGCCGACGTCGAGGGACCGACGCTGACGATCGAGGTTGCCGATGACGGACCCGGCATGCCCGCACCGAAAACGCCCGACGCATCGGACCGCCTCGGGGTCGGTCTCGCGAATACGCGCGATCGGCTCGCGGAACTGTATGGCGTTCGCCACGAGCTGACGACTGTCAACGTTGCGCCGCACGGATTGATGGTCACGATCCAACTGCCGTACGAAACTCATCCATGAACATGCCCGCGAGACTGCCCGTGCGAACAATCAAGAGCCTCATCGTCGACGACGAAGCCCTCGCTCGCCGCGGTCTTGCGTTACGCCTCGCCTCCATCGACGGGATCGAGATTGCCGGTGAGTGCGGCAACGGCCGCGAGGCAATCGCCGCGATCGAAAATCTGCGGCCGGACCTGGTCTTCCTCGACATCCAGATGCCCGGGCTCGACGGCTTCGACGTCGTGCGCCGACTGCAGGGTGACGCGATGCCGATCATCGTGTTCGTGACGGCCTTCGATCGCTACGCGGTCACCGCGTTCGAGATGCACGCGCTCGACTATCTGTTGAAGCCCGTCGAGGAGGCGCGCCTTGCCGCGACGGTCGCGCGTGCGCGCCAGCGCTTGGACGAACGCGACGCAACGACGGAGAAGTCGCAACTGCTCGCATTCATCCTGCAGATGACCGGCTTGGCGGCAAAGGACAACGATTCCGTCACTCATGAGCGGCTCAGCATTCGCGACGGCAACGAGGTGACGCTGATCCCGATGGCAGACATCGAGTGGGTCGAAGCAGCCGGCGACTATATGTGTGTGCACGCGAACGGTGCGACGCACATCATGCGCAGCACGATGAAACAGCTCGAAGCGCAACTCGACCCGGCGCGCTTCTCGCGCGTTCACCGCAGCACGATCGTCAACGTCGAACGCGTCGTCAAACTCACTGCCCACGACAACGGCGAGTACTTTATGACGCTCACCGGCGGCGCGCGGCTGAAGTTGAGTCGCACGTATCGCGACAAACTGGCGCGGTTCTTATGACGGCTGTTCGTTGCGTCCATCGCGGCGATCGTCCGCCACGGTCATGCCGACGTACTGTGCTGCGCGTCGCCGCGCATGTTCAGGCCGCAGCACCTTTAGCGCGCCGTTAGGAGTCATCAGAAAAAAGTCGAGCCCGGTTTTCTGCACGATACGTGCGTCATCGGGTGAAAATCTGTCGCGTGCGATCCCCGGTCCCCCATGGGTATGCCAGAACGCCACCACGTCACCGCCGCTGGCCGTCGGCACCGAGAACGTCACGGTGTCCTGACCGGGGCAGCCGACCCCTTCGGTAACGCGATAGCGCCCATCCGGACCTCGCAGCACACCGCCAACCCACTCCCGATCGAGCGCCGCCGAATCATCGAGCCGCGCCATCGCGTGCGCGCGCACGGCCGCTTCGATGCTGCCAAACGACGCGGACGTCACGCGCGTTCGCACGACACCGCAATCCGGCGCGCCGGGCGCTGCCGCGGCCGTCAATACACCGAGCAACACGACACTTGCGACGACACCCATACCGACTCCTCGCGCTGCCGCCGCGCACACGCGGCAGGCAGGGATTTGGCAGATACAGCGGAGTTCGTGCTCTAGTGATCAGGCGAATCGAGCGCACCACGCGCTGACACGAGTCAGTGCTGCGACCGACGCGTCCAGGTGGAGCGCGGCCCGCGCGTCGTACCGGCGGCTGCGCCGTTGGGGTAGGCTGAGCGCCGAACTGGGAAAACCGGAGAACGAGCATGGCCAAGACTTTTGACGCGGAATCGACGACGGATGAGGTGTTGCGCGGGGTCGACCTGCGCGGCAAGTCGATCCTAGTGACGGGTGCATCTGCCGGGCTCGGCGTGGAGACCGCGCGTGCACTCGCCGCGCACGGCGCGAGCGTGGTCGGCACCGCGCGTGATCTGGACAAAGGACAACGCGCGACCGACGGTGTGCGCGCAGCGGCCGCGAATGGCGGCAGCTTTCGATTGGTTGGTCTAGACCTCGCTTCGCTCGCGAGCTGTCGCGCCAGTGCGGAGGCGTTAGCGGCCTCGGGAGAACGGTTCGACGTCGTAATCGCCAACGCCGGCGTGATGGCGTGCCCCAAAGGCAAAACGTCAGACGGATTCGAGACGCAGTTCGGCACGAATCACCTTGGCCACTTCGTCTTCGTCAATCGCATCGTGCCGCTGCTCAAACCCGGCGCACGCATCGTCAACCTGTCGTCCGCGGGCCACCGTTTCGCGGACGTCGATCTCGACGATCCCAACTTCGAGCGCACCGAATATCAACCGTTCGTCGCCTACGGCCGCTCGAAAACCGCGAATGTGTTGTATGCGGCGGCGCTCGACCGGCGCCTCAAGGGGCGCGGCATACGCGCCACCGCGGTGCATCCCGGCGGAATCATGACGGAACTCGGTCGGCATCTGACGCCGGAGCTCATCGCGCAGATCATGCCCGCGGGCCCCGAGTCATTTAAGTTCAAGACGATCCCTCAAGGCGCCGCTACATCGGTCTGGAGTGCGGTTGTTGCGCCTGCCGACGCGGTGGGTGGTCGATATTGCGAAGATTGCCACGTCGCCGATGTCACCAACGATCCGAACGCGCGGCAAGGCGTGCGCAGCTACGCGCTCGATCCCGCGCGCGCCGACGCCCTGTGGGCCATGAGTGAAAAAATGGTCGGCGAGAGCTTCCGCTTCTCGTGAGGTGAAATAACGAAGCACGCCGTCGTCATCGCAACGCTATTTCTACGGGCACAACGAGGAGGAAACATGAAGATAACAGTCCAGCGCCGGATGAAGCAGTTCGCGGCCTGCGTCGTTGCGCTGTCCGTGGCAGGCGTTGCCGTGGCAGAGGAACCCCGTTGCGCGACGGCTTCCGAATTCGGACCCGGCGATCAGATCGGCAACCTGAACTACGTGACCCCGGCGAAGACCCTCGCCGCCGTGAAGCTCGTGACGCGCGGCAAGGCGTATCGCCTCGGCATCGAGACCAACAAGGACACGCCCGCCTACGCGCCACGCACCTTCGGCATCACTGTCGTGCAGCCCGGTCAGGTCGCAGGCGCCAGCCTCGGAACCAACAAGACGACCTACAACGACGACATCATCGCCGGCTGGGTCGGGGTCGGCTCGCAGCTCGACGGTTTCGGCCACATCGGCGTCGACAATCTGTACTTCAACTGCAACCCGGCAGTCGACTTCGCGATGACCGACGGTCTGCGCAAGCTCGGTATCGAGAATGTGCCGGCCATCGCCACCCGCGGCGTGCTGCTCGACATGGCCGGTCTCTTCGAGACCGACATCGTCAAGGAGGGCACGCCGTTCAACCGCAAGGAGATCGAAGCCGCCATGAAGCGCCAAGGCGTCAAGTCGATCGAGAAAGGCGATGTGGTGTTGTTCCACACCGGCTGGCTCCGGCTGCTCGGCAAAGAGAACGCGCGCTTCGCTGCCGCCGAGCCGGGCCTGGGTGTGGAGGGCGCGCAGTATCTCGCTTCGCTCGACGTCGCCATGGTCGGCGCCGACACCTGGGCCCTGGAAGTGCTTCCATCCGAGACGGAAGGCTACATGATGGAAGTCCACCAGATCCTGCTTCCGCGCAACGGCATCCACATCCTGGAGAACATGAACACCGAGGAGATGGTGAAGGATCAGGCCTGGGAGTTCCTGTTCACCTTGGGACCTTCGCGCATCACCGGTGCGGTGCAGGCGATCATCAATCCGATCGCCATCAAATAGTCGACAAGCATCAATACCGCGCAGCCTGGCGAATGACGCCGCACCCCTAACTCCCAACGACCTCGCTGAGGCGCTCGCGGACCGCTGTGTTCGATCGGTTCAGGTGCTCGATCATCCGTGCGTACGCGTCGCGCGATTCCGGCAACTCCGGGTCGAACACCTGCCAGACGTGCATCAGTCCGCTCCACATCTGCAGATCCACGCTCGAACCTGCAGCCCGCGCCCGGTTCGCGTAGCGGATTGCATCATCCGCGAGCATTTCGCTCGTGCTTGCCTGGATCAGCAGCGGCGGTAATCCCCCAAGATCGCCCCGCAGCGGCGACACGCGCGGATCATCCGGCCGTACGCGGTTCGCGAACCACGTGAGCCACAACAGCAGCGTCCGCGGCACCTTCGTGATTGAACTCATGAAGGGCCCGAGCATGCGGTCGCTCGCAACGTTCGAGCGTATCGACGGGCTCGCGAACGTCGAATCGGTGGCCGGCGACAATGCGATCGCGGCGTCCGGTGCGCGTACGCCGTGGTCGCGCGCCCACGCGATCAGTTCCAGCGTGAGGTTGCCGCCGGCCGAGTCGCCGGCCACGTAGCCCTCACGAATCGCGGCGGCACCGTCGGGGCCGTGTTCGAGCAGGTATTTCCACGCGGCGTGGCAGTCGTGGAGCATCTGCATCCGGCGATGCTCCGGGGCCAATCGATAGTCGATGGCGAGCACCGCAACACCACCATCGCGCGCAAGCCGTGTCGTGATCGCGCGATGGCTCTTCGGGCTGCCGAGCATGAACGCACCACCATGAATATAGAGCAAGCGCCGGTGTGGATCGGACCTCTCCGCGAGTACCCACTCGGCATTCATCTCGTGAATGCGAATCGGCCGAATCTCGATACCCGCCAGATCCACGCCGTCACCGAACGCATCGAACGACTCCCGAATCGCCGCGATGCGGCGTCGACGACCAGATCCCGTGACGCCACCCATCGTTGCGAGCAAACGCGCTTCGCTCGCCGCATAGCTCGCACTCGGCGCGCGCGTCAGCGGCTCCGGCCGGGGTTGGTCGAAGCGCGACAGGTCCTCGCCTGCGAGCACCCACTTCGCGACCGCCCACAGCAGCAGCAGCAGGACGAGCAATTCGATGATCCAGGCCATCGGCGTGCGCCTTCATACGTGAGGTGCGTTCGAGTCTCGAAGAACGTGCAGCGCTTGTCGATCCTGCGCGTGAATCAGCGGACCAACAACGCCGCGATGAAGACACCGATCATCATGAACGCGAGCGCAACCTTCACGGCGGTACCCACCATCAGGCCCACCCACGTGGCGACGCCCACTCGTCCTGCGCGCTGCAAGTCGCGCAGCACCAGATATTCGCCGAGCGCCGCGCCGAGGAGCGGCATGAAGATCAGTCCCCACAGACCCGTAAAGACGCCGAGCAGGGTACCGAGCGCGGCGCCGAACATCGCCTGCCGGCTCCCACCAAGACGCGCAGCGCCCAGCGCCGACGCGACGAAATCACACGCAATACTGAGCAGAGTCAGCACGCCGAGGAAACCCAGGGTCCACGCGCTGATTCGCGCGAAGTCGTCGATCCAGGCGGCAAGCATGATTCCGCAGAAAATGAGCACGGTGCCCGGCAGCGCGGGCAACACGGTGCCGATGAGGCCCATGACGATCAACGCGATCGCGAGGATCCACAGTGCAATCGACATGGCTTGCGCGTCCTTGTACGAATTTTCGGCGGCGCCGGCATTGTCGCCGAACGCGCGTCGCGCGCCTGCATTGGCTCTCGCGTCGACATGCCTCAAGATGGCGAGCACCCAATACGAAACACACTGAAGGAGAGGTCACGATGGCGATTGATTTTGCAATTCCGGCGGAAGCAAAGGCGCTGCGCGAACGCGTGCGGCAGTGGGTACACGACGAGTGCGTGCCGGCGGAGGCGCGGCTGCTCGCGGGCGAAGACTACAAGACCGTGCTGGCCGGCCTGCGCAAAAAAGCGCGTGCGCAGGGCCTGTGGTGTCCGTTCATTCCGAAGGAATACGGCGGCATGGGCCTCGGGCCGCTTGCGAATGCGCTCGTGCAGATGGAACTCGGCGAGAGCTACCTCGGCGCGTTGTCGATGAACACACAAGGTCCCGACGACGCGACGATGCTGACGCTGCTCGAACACGGCACGCCGCACCAGAAAGAGAAGTTCCTGAAGCCGCTGTTGAACGGCGACAAGCGCATCTGCTACTCGATGACGGAGAAAGCAGCCGGCGCCGATGCAACCGGGATGCAGACGCGCGCAGACCGCAAAGGCAACGACGCGTACGTGCTCAACGGCGAGAAGTGGTTCTCTTCCGCGGCGAGTGTGGCCGACATCGCGCTCGTGATGGCGAAAACCGACCCGACGGCGCCGCGCCATCGCCAATTCTCGACGTTCCTCGTCGAGTTGCCGAACCCCGGCTACAAGATCAAGCGCGACATCAAGACGATGGCGCTCGAAGGGCCGCTGTCACACATCCTCGGCGGCGGGCACTCCGAGGTCGAAATCAACAATCTCGAAATACCGGCGGAAAATCTGCTCGGCGGCGAAGGCAACGGCTTCAACATGGGCCAGCATCGGCTCGCGTACGGCCGCTTACGCCACGGCATGCACAACGTCGCAATGGCCCAACGCGCGCTCGATATGGCGACTGCGCACGTGACGAACCGCCAGACCTTTGGCAAGAAGCTCGACGAACGCCAGGCGGTGCAGTTCATGCTCGCCGAGTGCGCGAGCCAGCTCTACATCGCGCGGCTGATGCTGATGCACATCGCCTACAAGGCCGAGAACAAGCTGGACATCCGGCAGGAAAACGGCATCGCGAAGGTGTTCCTCGCCCACATGGTTCACCACGTCGTCGACACCGCGATCCAGCTGCACGGGGCGCTCGGGTATTCGCGCGACACGCCGCTCGCGGCGTGGTACACGCACATCCGTTCGCAACGGCTCGTCGACGGCCCGGACGAAGTGCATCGCTGGACCACCGGGCGCAACGTGATCAAAGCGTTCAAGGCGACCGGCACGACGGCCGGCGCGTGCGGAGGCGATCTGCTGTAGCCGCCTCGCGCTTCGCACTCCTGCGTCAACCACGCCGGCGGTTCGCGTGACCGCCGGCGCCTTCATTTCGGGTCCCGATCCCTGCGGCTCTAGGCGGCCGTTGGGCGACCGGCGCTCGAGCAAGCACGGTCCCACCGAAAGCGAGCACACCGTCACAGTTCGAACCAAACACCGGTGACGGGCACGGCGAATTCATTCGCGTATTGTCGCTGCGTCAACCGATTGCCGATCCATCCGTTGATTAACGCAGGTGTAAAAGTCGACTCGAAGGAGACATTCGTGAGTATCAATAGGATAAAAGTCCGAATCATTGGCAGCACGTTCGTTCTGGGTCTGGGCATCGCGGTTGTAGCGAGCATGGCGGAGCCGGCATTTGCCGCGGGTGCCGGCGCACGCGCCGGCGCGAACACCGGAGCGCGTCACGCGCAAAATGGATCGCGCCCGGCGCACAGCTACACGCGCACCACACAGTCCCAGCGCACGGCCAACGGTCACACGAGCCATAGCACGCGGACCGATGCGCAGGGGCGTACAGCGACGCGCGATGCAACCGTCGCCAACGACAAAGCCACCGGTACGCGCACGAAGGATGTAACGTACACCGGCAAAGACGGCGCGACGCGCACGGCGGATACGACGACGCAACGCACCGACTCCGGCTACACGCGTGACACCCTGTACACGGACAAGAACGGCAACACCGCGACGCGGGAAGCCGACGTCACCGTCGATCGCGAGGCGGGTACGCGGTCGCGCGACGTGACCTACACGGGTCGCGACGGCTCGGTCCGCACTGTCGACGACGACGTGACGCGTACCGCCGATGGTTACGAGCGCTCGACGACCGTCGCCGGTGCAAACGGCGGCTCGACCACGCGCCAAGCCGAGGTTGTGCACGACGCGGATACACACTCGACGGTGAAGACGGTGACAGTGGAGCACACTCCGGCACCTCCGGCTCCGTAGAGCGCGCGATCAGATCCCGAGATCACCGTTCGGCAGGCGTTGTAGGAATACGCAAAGGCGACGTAACCGTTACCAGACGGTCTCGACCATCGAAACCTGGCGAATCCTTCGATCGGCCGTCACCAGTTTGGACTTGGTCACCATTGCAGTTGCGGCAATCAGTCGGTCTGCGGGATCGCCTGGGAACGGTTCCTGGAACTCGCCAGCGATTCGCGCGACGTCCGGTGTTACAGGTTCCATCGTGAGGTCAGGTATCAATTGAAGAGCGTCGAACCAGGACGCCACATCCACTCCCAGCTCGAGTCGGCCCCTGCGCACGAGCGTTGCGATCTCGAAGAGGCTGATCGTGGACGCCCTGACCTCTCCCTTGGCTGCGCTCGAATTCACGAGCCGTCGAGCTTTCGCAGAAAGATTGCCGGGTGCAGCGAGCCACCAGACTAGAACATGCGTATCCAACACGATCACCGGTTGGCGTCCCATTCACGTTCGTCTAACGCAGGCTCAAAGGGGCGGTCATATCGAAGAACACTGCCCTTCAGGAGGGCTCGCGCGGTCGCCGCGATTTCCGCATCCACCACAGGCGGTGTAATTTCCGCTATCACCCTGCCTCGCGAAGTCACCCGAATACGCTGGCCCTTGCGAACGTTGGCCAGGTACGCGGGCAGGTTCCGCCGCAGCTCAGTGACATTGACGTCGGCCATGATCGCCTCCGATGCAGTAGTGTACATTTGAAATGTACACTAACAGCAGCTACCAGTCCACGGCAATCACCGCCCTGTGCGATCAGATCTCCAGATCACCCTTCAGCAGGCGCTGGGCGATTGTCCTGTTGAGGATCTCGTTGGTGCCGTCGGCGACATTGACGATGCGCAGCGAATGCCACGCGTGCGTCAGGCCCAGTTCGTTCGTGAACCCCATTGCGCCGTGCGTCTGAATCGCGCGATCGAGCGCGCGAAAGCCGACCTGCACCGAGTACACCTTGCACATGCTGAGTTCTTTGATCGCCGCCGCGCCTTGATCGATCAGCGTTGCCGCGTTGAGGCCCATCAGGTGCGCGGCGTGCAGTTCGGTCGCGGACTCGGCCAGCGGAAACGTGACGCCCTGATAACTCGCGATCGAACTGCCGAACGCATCCCGCGTCTTCGCGTACTCGAGCGCCGCTTCGATTCCCCAACGACCGTATCCGACCGCGCGCGCGGAGTTGTAGATTCGACCGAGCGACACGCCGTACAACGCCGCCGCGAATCCTTCGCCGAGTTCACCCACCACCTGCCACGGCTCGACGCGGATGTCTTCCAGCGCGAGTTCCGCCTCGTCGCCGCCGATGTGGCCGAATAACCGGATGACGCGCTGCACTGTGAATCCCGGCGCGCGGGTCGGCACGATGAACGCGCTGATGCCGCCGCGCTTTGCCGCGGCGCGCGCCGAGTCCGTGACGGCGAACAGCACGCAGTAATCCGCAACCGGTGCGTTGCTCGTCCAGATCTTGCGGCCTGAGATCCGCCAGCCGTCGCCGTCTTTGATGGCGCGGGTCGCGAGCATGCTCGCGTCCGAGCCCGCGTTGGGCTCCGACAACCCAAAACACATCGACTGCGTGCCGTCCATCAACCCCGGCAGAATCCGCCGCTGTGCTTCGCCCGACAACTGCGTGAGCAAGCGGCTCGGACCGAACGCCCAGTGTGCGAGCGCGTACAACATCAGCCAGTTGTTCGGCCCGCACAGGTGAAACAGCGCTTCCCATGCAACGTAGTACGCAAGATGCCCGAGCCCGCCACCGCCGAGCGCCTCGGGCACACACATCTGGTAGTAGCCTGCCGCCGCGGAGGCGGTCCTGACTTCGCGGATCAGACCGAGCAACGCGTCCGAGAAGCGACCGTCCTCTCGGTACAGATCACGTGGATTTTCGAACAGCGCCCTGTGCTTTGCGTGGCGCGGAAGAATTTCCTTGCGCGCAAACGCGAGCACTCCATCGCGCGCGTCGGCCACGTCCTGCGGCAGTGGTGTTGCAATCGC
>CAYUMA010000912.1:0-3219 GCA_964445675.1 uncultured Pseudomonadales bacterium
ATACCTCACCGCTTGCATGTCTGTGTCCTTCGCAATCGCGTCAGAGTGGTGCCGCGTGGGCCACGATGCACTCATATGCAGCGCGATGTAACGCGCGGAAATACGCAGCGTGCGGAAAATCAGGTGTCCGGATGTTGGCCCGTCTCTTGCTCAGTCTCTTGCTATGTAGATGATGCTGATCATGCCGACGCGGGGTAGGGAACAGTATTCACGGAGGATCCTGTCATGTGTGCATTCAACGCCGCGCTGAACTTCGGAAAGGACATGATTGAGCTGGGCGTATCGACGCTCGGCACACTGGTTGGAATTCAGCTCGCCGACCTCACGACGTTTCTCGAGCGTCAAAGCCACACCGTCAACAGAACTGGTGACGTACACGACGTCGCCGCCTTTGTGGCGCTGCAACGCGAATACCGCGCCGCGTTTTTGACGGACCGCCGCAACGCGTTGGCAGCGGCAACAGGTGCGCTTCGGGTTGCGTCGCGAGTGGCAGCGAAAAGCTGGGCCGAGTGGGTGCGCGAACGCAGTTCACCCGCGGCGTTAGTCGAAACGATGCCGGTGAGTGAGCCACTGCAGCGCGAACCGGTTGCGATCGAGCAGGAGCGGGCACCGGCCCCGAAGATCCGCCGCAGTCGTCGCAGCAAGACTGCCAAAGACGCTCCTGCACCCACGCAGGTCGATGCGGAACCAACGCGTTCTGCGCGGAACAAGGCGGGTGTCAGGAAGCGACCCGGTGGAACCCGGCATCCGCCGACCACCACACATTAGTTTTTTGTCCGGGCTAGCGATCAATCGAACCCGACAAAAGAAGCCACTTCACCGACCGGTCTTCGCTGCGAAACCACGAGGTTCGCCGGGAAATTGTCATCCGGATATCCCATGGCCACGCAGATCATGATGACTTGATCATCCGGTATGCCGGCATGCTCGCGAACCACCGGCGATTGCATGATGCCCTGGCTGTTGACGACCGCACCGAGACCCTTCGACCACGCGGCCGTCACGAGGCCATTCACGAGCGCGCCGCAATCGAACTGTGCGATGTCGCCGCCCTGTAGTTCCTTGTCATACGTGACGACGACGGAGACCGGCGCGTCGAACTGACGAAAGCCGCGCATCACCCAGTCCTGGCGTTTTTCGGCATCGTGGCGCTCGATACCCATGGCCTGAAACAGTTGCACGGCGATGTCGATCTGGCGCTGACGATGCGCGCCCTGGTAGGCGCCGTGAGAGCGGATCTCGCGCGACGGTGCAACACCGGCCAGATTGCGCTCGGTATTGCCGCGCCGGACTTTGTTGAGGACTTCGCCTGTGAGCACGTACAAATGCCACGGTTGCGTGTTCATCGACGACGGCGAGCGGATCGCCATCGCGATCACTTCCTCGAGCACTTCACGCGGCACCGGTTGCTGCTTGTAGCCGCGGATGCTGCGCCGGCCCATCACCACTTCTTGAAAATCCAATCCGAAACCCTCCGTGTGTTTTCGTGTTTCATCCCAGCGGGCAGTTTAGTGGGAGTTTCGCTACAGCCAAGGGGAGCCTGCTCGCTATAACTGCGGATAACATCATCTCCGCCAAGTTCACCCGACCTTCGAGGAACAACCATGGATCCATCGATGTCACGTCGCGAACTGTTAGCCGGTACTGCCGTTCTGGCGGCGGGCGTTGGATTGACGCGTGCGGTCGCAGCGGCCGAGTCTCCTGCCGCAGATGCTCCGGCGACGGTTGCGAAGGCATATCTTGGCCGTCACGAACCGCAACCGTTGCCATTCGACCCTGCGAAGCTCGATGGACTATCGCAGAAGCTGATCCGTTCGCATTGGGAGAACAACTATCAGGGCTCGCAGGAGGGTCCGGCTGGGCAGTTCTTTCGATGAATCTCTGCACCGTAGATCTGCACAATCGCTGGGCATGGGAGCACATCACGGGCATAGCGGGTGAGATCCCTCTGCTCGTGTGTGATATGTACGAGCACGCGTATGCGATCGACTACGGCGCCGCTGCGCCGAAATACGTCGACGCATTCATGCGCAATGTGAATTGGACCGAAGTGAACCGACGTTTTGCGCTCGCGCGAAACGCGATAGCCTCATAGGAGCCGGACCGAAATGCAGACGGCGCAGTACAACGTAGCAATTCTGTGGGCCGGGGACCACGCCGCGAGACGAACCCTGAAGCTCGAAGAGACGCGCCTCGCACGTATCGCCGCGGCACTGAGCGACGTGGGCATCGCAGCTCAGGCTGCCGTCTACGGCGATGATTTCGCCGACGAAGTGCGCGAACAACTCCTTGCTGTCGATGGCGTATTGGTGTGGGTCGATCCCATCGTGAATAACCGCGACCGGTCCGTTCTGGATGCGTTGCTCCGCGACGTCGCCGGTGCCGGTGTCTTCGTCAGCGCGCATCCGGACGTGATTGCGAAGATGGGCACAAAGGAAGTGTTGTATCGCACGCAGCGCATGAGCTGGGGCTGCGATACACGCCTGTACCCGTCACTGAGCGCTCTGCGCGAACAACTGCCGCGCTGCTTGGCCGAAGGCCACGCGCGTGTCCTGAAACAGTATCGAGGCAACGGCGGAAACGGCGTCTGGAAGGTCGAGCGTGTTTCGGATTCACGGGTCCGGGTGCGCCACGCGCAACGCGGTAGCGTCGAGGAGGAAATTCCGTTCGAGGAATTCCTGGCGCGATGTGAACCGTACTTTGTGGGTAGCGGCCGCATGATCGACCAGGCTTATCAGGCGCGTTTGCCGGACGGGATGATTCGTTGTTACCTCGTTCGCGACAAAGTGGCGGGCTTCGGTGAACAGTTGATCAACGCGTTGTTTCCCGCGCCCGCCACTGCCGCACCGACCGACGCACCGCAACCCGGGCCGCGCCTCTACTTCCCACCAACGCGCGCAGACTTTCTGCCGCTGAAGAACAAGTTGGAAACCGAGTGGGTGCCGGAGCTGTGCCGCCTCCTCGCCATTGACGTCGATTCATTGCCAGTGATCTGGGACGCCGATTTTCTCTACGGCCCGAAGACGAACACTGGCGACACCTACGTGCTGTGCGAGATCAACGTGAGCGCGGTCTATCCATTTCCCGACGAAGCGCTCGGTCCGCTCGCGCGGGAAACCCGGTCCAGGTTGGATGCTCGCCGCAGTGGGCCGCGCTGAATAGTGACGTTGGCGAATAGGACCGCAGCTACTGTATTTGTATACAGCCATCCGGCATGAT
>CAYUMA010000913.1:0-12708 GCA_964445675.1 uncultured Pseudomonadales bacterium
GCAGCCGCTGCCGTCGGCGAGGCGCATGCCGCGGTGGCGGCACGCGTTGCGGAATGCCCGCACCACGCCGTCGTCGCCGCGCACGACGACGATCGGGATCCCGGCGGCATTGCGCGCGACGTAGGCGCCGGCCTCGGGCAGCGCGGCAGACGGGCAGAATGGCACCGGCAGACGCTTGAGCGCCTCGATCTCGGCGCTGAAGCGTCGCGCGCAGGTGTAGTTTGCGACCGGCTCCCGCCAGGTTTCGGTGCCCGCATCGGTGGTCTTGTGGTCGATGTGGTCGAGCACGCGCGCAACTACACGTTGGTCATCGAGTAGCGCTTCCATCAAATTTCTCTCCAACCTCTCGAAAACCGGGGGCTAGCGGTGATGATCCACCGGGTCGCAAGGGTCTGCAACGATCCGCTCTTGGGACAAAGGCACACCACGATAATTCTTGCCCGCGGCCGAGTTCCCCATGTACATTCCGCGCTCGATTTTTAACGCACGTCGCTGATTAAGCCCCCGGGTCCTTCTCCAACCCCTCGCGGTACCGGCTTAACCTAAACAATCTCGACACCGCAGACGTCTCGACAACGCAGACTTTCAACAGGGCAAAACCGTGGCCAGGCAAAAAGAGCTCAAGCTGTACCGCAACATCGGCATCATCGCGCACATCGACGCGGGTAAGACCACGACCACCGAGCGCGTGCTGTATTACACCGGCAAGAAGCACCAGATCATCGAGGTGCACGACACGAAGGACGGCAAGGCGAGCACGACCACCGACTACCTCGAGCAGGAACGCAAGCGCGGTATCACGATCCAGAGCGCCGCGGTATCCACCGAGTGGAAAGGCTATCAGATCAACGTCATCGACACGCCCGGACACGTCGACTTCACGATCGAAGTGAACCGCAGTCTGCGTGTCCTCGACGGCGCAGTCGTTGTATTCGACGGCGTCGCCGGGGTCGAGCCGCAGACCGAAACGAACTGGCGCCTCGCGAACCAGTACAACGTGCCGCGCATCTGCTACATCAACAAGATGGATCGTATGGGCGCGAACTACACCCACTGCGTCAAAGGGATCCGCGAGCGCCTCGGCGCCAATGCGCTGCTGTTACAGATTCCAATCGGCAGCCAGGACGAGTTCGTAGGCATGGTCGACCTGGTCGCTGGCTGCGGCTACATCTGGAGTTCGGACGACAAGGACAGCGAATGGGAAACGGTGCCGCTGGAGCAACTGCAAGGTCGCTTCAAATTCCAGTTGCCCACTGATGCCGCGTGGATCGAGCGGATTCCGGCGCTGCGCCAGGAGATGCTCGAAACCGCGCTCGCGCTCAACGACGACGCGTTCATGCACCTGGTTGAGACCGGCGAATTCGACCCGGCCGTACTCAAAGAGTGCATCCGCAAAGGATCGGTGACCGGCGCGCTCGTGCCGGTGTTGTGTGGTTCGTCGTTCAAGAACAAAGGCGTGCAGCAGTTGCTCGACGCGGTCATCGACTATCTGCCGTATCCCGGCGAAAACGGCGGCATTTCGCTGGTGGACGTCGACGGTCACATCGTCGGCGAGCAACTCGTCACCGATGACGGCCCGTTGCGCGCGCTCGCATTCAAAGTGATCAACGATCAATTCGGCTCACTGACGTTCATTCGGATTTATTCCGGCGTGCTGAAGAAGGGCGACGCGTTGTTCAACGTGACGCGCAGTAAAAAGGAGCGCGTTGGCCGCATCGTCGAGGTGCAGGCGAACGTGACGAAGGACATCGACGAAGCCCGCGCCGGCGACATCTGCGCGCTGGTGTCGATGCGCGAGACCGAGACCGGTGATTCGTTGTGCGATCCGGCGCATCCCGCGCTGCTCGAACGGATGCGTTTTCCGGATCCCGTCATCAGCGTCGCGATCGAACCCAAAACGCGCGGTGACTCGGACAAGTTGTCGGCCGCGCTCTACAAGATGGTGAAGGCGGATCCGTCGCTGAAGCTCAACGTCGACCACGAGACGGGACAAACGGTGCTCCGCGGCATGGGTGAGCTGCATCTGGAAGTGACGATTGACCGGATGCGCACCGAGCTCGGCGTCGAAGCCGCGATGGGCAAGCCGAAGGTCAGCTTCCGCGAGGCGTTCGGCAATGCCGTCGAACACGTCTACACGCACAAGAAGCAAACCGGCGGCGCGGGTCAGTTCGCCGAGGTCGAGATTTCATTCGAACCGGGCGAGCCCGGCTCGGGTATCGAGTTCATCGACGAAGTCGTCGGCGGACGTATTCCGCGCGAGTTCATTCCGTCGGTCGAACATGCGATCAAGACGGAGTCCAAGAGCGGTCAGATTGCCGGCTATGAAGTTGTCGACTTCAAAGCGCGCCTGCTCGACGGCAAATTTCACGACGTTGACTCATCGGCGCTCGCGTTCGAGATCGCCGGCCGCGCGTGTTTCCGCGAATCGCACCGGTTGAGCAAGCCCAAGCTCCTCGAACCCGTGATGCGCATCGAGGTCGTCGTCGAGTCGACGTATCTTGGCGACGTGATCGGCGACATCAACCGGCGCCGCGGCCAGGTGACCGAACAGGGTCAAAAGGGCACGTCCGCGTTTGTGCAGGGATATGTGCCGATGGCCGAGATGTTTGGCTATATCAGCTTCCTGCGCTCAGCCACGAGCGGTCGCGGCACGTTCACGATGGAGTTCGACCGCTACTCCGAAGTGCCGCAGGGCATGGTCGACTCGATTCTGCAAAAAGACGGGCGCTGATTCGGACCCCAGCGTGGTGCTGGGGCCGGACCAACCCCGAGTATTCCGGGGTCCGCAAGCCGATTGACCGAGCATCACCGGGCTCTACGTCCTGCATCGAGAAGTACCGACGGCCTCAATGGCGAAGCCGAGCGCGACGCACGCGTCCGTGGCGTGCGATCGGTTTGGGTGTGGCGCGGTCCGTCAGATCGTGGCAGATAGTAGACGTGTGCTGGTGCACAACCAGAGCCTGGACAGGCGGTCTAAACTTGGCGTTAGATGCCCGCGATTGGGTGTAGCAACGGTGGAGCGCGTATGGCTGAGAAGTCGTTCACGATCGATGTCATCGTCGGGCCCGAGGACGGTGCTTTCTGCGCGATTGCGTTGCAGATGGGTCTGCGCGGCTATGGAGAAACAGCCGAAGCTGCGATGGAAGCGCTGCGCCAATGCGCCGACGCGCACATCGAAGACGCGATCGAGCGCGGTGATGAGAGCTTGATCTTCAATGACGCCGACGACAAATACTGGGAGATCTTCGCGCAACTGCGACTCGATCAAGTGAAGGGGTACATCCGACACCGCGCGCGTGATGCGCTCCGTGATCGTTTTGTAGCCACCACAATCCCACTCGACAGCTTGCTCGAACGCCACGCAGCCGCGTAGTTGGCTTCATACACGGCCGACGAAGTGATAAGGCGCCTGACAAAGCACGATTCGCGTTTTGAGATCAGGAATCGTGGCAAGGGCAGCCATCGGACAATCCACCACCCAGACGTCGACGGTGCCAAGGTTTCCTACACACTGCCGTACCATCCCGGCCGCGACCTGAAACCTGGCTACGTCAAAGACATCCGTAAGAAATTCAACCTACCGAAGAGCGTGCTGCCGTAGCGCCTGAGGTCCGTGTCCGGTCCAACGCGGGCGTCGAGGGGTGATGGTCTCGCGAACCACCGCCGCGATGCCTGCCGATCCGTTATCCTGTCCGCGATGATCGACGCACCACCACTGCTTGCTGACCTTGCCGGTGCGCATCGAGGTGCACCGGGAGTTCATTGAATCCATGAGCGAACTACCCGGACGCGGTCACACGGTTTTGATCATCGTCGCACACGCCGACGACGCGGCGCTGTTCTGCGGCGGTACGCTGCGTCTGATGGCGGACCGAGGCGCGCGGCTGGTGATGTTGCGCGTCACCGATGATCGCTACGATTCGGTGGGCATGAGCATTGCCGACACCATCGCGGCGAACACCACACAGATGCGGCGCGCGGCCGACGTCCTCGGCGTCGGCGAGATCATCGAACTCGGCTGGCAAACGGACCGCCTGGGCGATGCCAGTGAAGTGGCGTTGCGTGAACGGTTCATCTATCACGTGCGGCGGGTGCGGCCGTATGCGGTGATGTCGTTCGATCCGTATGGTGCGTTCCACGAGGACAATCAGGATCACATCAAGGTCGCGCACGCCGTGGACGAAACGTACTGGACCGCGCAATTCGACAAGCACCATCCCGAACACTTCGACGAAGGGCTTGCACCGCACGGCGTATATGAGCGCTGGTATTTTGCGAGACGTGTCGTCGAAGTGACGACGCCCGTAGACATTTCGTCGACGATCGATCGCAAGATCGACGCTGCCCTCGCCCACGACACGATGTTGCGGCACTACGTCAACCAGCTGCGACTTCAGGCGAAAACCGCAGGTCACGAGATCGACAGCCTCGAACGCGCCCAACATGGCGACCTGCGCCCCTTCATGGAACCGTTGATTCGTGCCGGCGCGCACGCGACTGGACGGCGCCATGGTCTGTCGATGGCCGAAGAGTTCAGGGTCGTGCGCTTCGGCGGCATGGAGCGCGTCTTCGGAATCGCGGAGGAATAGCAGGCATGGGTCAACTCGCGATCACCGGCGGCGCACCGGTCCGCAACACGCCGTATCCGGGTTGGCCGCAATGGGATTTGCACGAGCGTGAGCAACTGCTGCACGTACTCGAATCCGGCAAGTGGTGGGCGACGGAAGGTGCGAAAGTACCGGAGTTCGAAGCGGCGTGGGCCAGGTACACGCGTACGCGCCACTGTGTGGCCGTTACCAACGGCACTCACGCACTTGAAGTCGCACTGCTTGGCCTGGGCGTCGGCGAAGGCGATGAAGTCATCGTTACCGACTACACGTTCTTCGCGTCGGCGTCGGCGGTCGCCTGCGTCAATGCTGTTCCGGTGCTCGTCGACGTCGACCCGCAGACATTCTGTATAGATCCGGACGCCGTTGTTGCCGCGATCACGCCGCGCACGCGCGCGATCATCGCGGTACACCTCGCCGGCCATCCGGCCGATCTCGATCGGTTGACGGCGATCTGCACACGCCGCGGCCTCGTCTTGATCGAGGATTGTGCACATGCGCACGGCTCGGCCTGGAACGGCACGCCGGTGGGCGGATTCGGCGCGGCTGGCACCTGGTCGTTTCAGCAGTCGAAACTGATGACGGCCGGGGAAGGGGGCGCGATCACGGCTCAGGATCCGCAGGTCGTTGCATCGATCCGCTCGTTTGGCGACTGCGGCCGTCGACCCGGCGAGTGGTTCTACAGTCACTTCGTGCTCGGGGGCAACTACCGGATGACGGAGTGGCAGGGTGCGATGCTGTTGGCGCAACTCGAGCGTTTTCCGCAGCAGCACCGTGTGCGCAACGTGAACGCGCTGTATCTGAACAGCGAGCTTTTGAAACTGCCCGGCGTAATCCCGCAGATGCGCGACCAACGCACGACCGCGCAGGGTTATTACTGCTATGTGGTGCGAATCGACGAGGCCCAATTCGGGCTATCGCGCGACGTGATCAAGTCTGCCCTGGAAGCGGAAGGCATTCCGATGACGGCAAGCTATCCGACGCTGCATACCCTCGATGCGTTCGAAGCGGCGGACGGATTTGCGCCGCGACACCGCGACCGGAGCCGCTGGCCGCGTTATACAACGGTCGATGTGCCGGTGGCCCGCGACGCCGCGAAGACGACGCTGTGGATCAAACATCAGGTGCTGATGGGCACGCGCCGCGATGCGACGCACGTCGTCGAAGCGCTCGCCAAGATCCGCACCTACGCGCACGAGCTGCGATGACCGATGACTTGATCCGTATCGAACACCGCTCGGTTTCCGACGTGCTATCGGGCATCGGCCGCTACACGGCCTGTGTCAACGAACCGCCTTGGTCGGCGGTCGCGGTGCGGGTGCCCGCGCCTGTTCGCACGATCGAGGCCCGCACGATGGATATCGATCATCTGCTGAGCCTGATCGCCGACGAACCTGATTCGGACACGGTTGTCGGGCTCGGCGGCGGATCGGCGCTCGATACGGCGAAGTTCGTCGCCTGGAAAACCGGCAAAAGACTCGTGCAGATTCCGTCGATCACGTCCGTTGATGCCGGCTTCACCGACGCGATCGGCGTGCGTCGCGACGGTCGCGTGCAGTACATAGGCCGCGTATTGCCGGAGTTCGTCGTGCTCGACGTCGATCTGGTGCGATCGGCACCGAAGCGCCTGAACCGATCCGGAGTCGGCGACATCCTGTCGTGCCATACCGGACTGTGGGATTGGCGCTATGCGGCGGATCGCGGTCACGGCGTCGCGTGGGACGCTGCCGCAGCATCGCTGGGTCGTCTGTTGCTGGCGGAACTCGAGGATCACGCCCCGGCCGTCAACGACGTGACGCCGGAAGCGGTGCGCTGGCTCGCCTGCGCGTATCAGCGCATCGGCGCTGCGTGCTGCAAGCTGCGTCATTCACGATTCGAAGAAGGCTCCGAACACTTTCTGGCGTACGCGTACGAACACCGCGCTCGTGTTCATCCACTGCACGGCGAACTCGTGGCGTTGTGCGTCGTTGCGATGAGCACGCTGCAGGCCAACGACCCGGACTGGGCGCGCGAAATGGTTGTGCGAAGCGGCGTGACGGCCAATCCGGAAGATCTCGGCGTCACACGCGAAGACTTCGTCGGCTCACTGCTGTCGTTGGCCGACTACGTTCACGGCGAACGGCTCGACCACTCCATTGTCGACGCAGATTCGATCGACGCGCCAACGGCACAGCGACTGTGGGATGCCGTGCGGTCGCTACCGCGTCGGTGATTCGAGGCGGCGCCCTTGCGGTCAGGCGTGTTTGGCGATCCACGCCGATATCAGATCGGCGACGTCGTCGCGGGCGTTCTTCGGCGTCTCGAGGTAGTGGTCGCCGATGATGAACTCGAGCGTCTTGTCCTTTGCGCCCAACGCTTCGTGTATGCCGCGCGCGTCGCTCGGAAACACGCCGGTGTCGGCCATGCTCTGCACGACCAACGCCGGCACGCGAATGCGTGCGAGGTGGGGGGCACCGCGGCATTGCGAGTCGCGCAGACTCCACATCGATAGCCACGTGCGCAGCGTATTCGTCAGCCCGATGCCGCGCGGCGCAAAGTTCGCGGCCTTGGGGTCGCCGGCGTAACACACACCGACCGGGCGGTCCGACGGATCGAGCGCGCCGTCCATCAGCCGCGGATCGGCCCACGTGCGCTGCAGGATGAACGCGCGATCGAACATGCCGACTTTTTTCAGTTGTTCGAGTTGCGAATATACCCAGGTCGTGATGCGGTGATTGCGCGCCTCCTGCGCGGCGCGGTACCGCGCGACGAAGTCCGCGGAATACGGCGGACCATTGTCGGGGTTGTACATGTTCAACGACGCATCGCTCAGAGTCGGATCACGTTCGTCGGTTACTGACGGATCCATCCACGCGGTCAACACTTCGGGGCGTCCCGCGTGTGAACACAGCGATACGTACAGGTCGGCCGGAATCAGTTCGTTCACGGCGCCGGGCAGCTTCAAGCCGGGCGTCGCGGTGATATTCGGCTCGATCGCTTGCGACTGATACGCGCCCATCAACGAACCGCCGCCCGAGTTGCCGAGAATCACGACGCGCTCGACGCCTGCCTGCTCCTTCAGCCAGCGCACGCCAACGCCGATGTCGATCAGCGCGTGTTCGAGCAGGAAAAACGCTTCGTTGCCGCGAAAGCGCGTGTTCCAGCCGAGAAAGCCGAAGCCGCGCCGCGCCATGTAGTCGCCGAGATAGTGTTCGCTGAAGTCCACGTTGTAGTGGGTCGCAATGAACGCCGTCGTCGGCCGTTTGTCGCGTGGTCGGTGATACAAACCCTGGCACGGATAAAAGCCCGCGCCGTTGCGCGGCGCGGTCGGCGACACCAGCGACACGAATTCACGTTCGATTGCCTGCATCGTTGCTTCTCCTGAAAGAGTCTAGGCGGTCAGTTCCGCGCGGACGAGATCGCGGCCGCGAACCATGTTGCACAGTTTGCCGAAGGCGACGTCGCGCGGCAGATACTTCATGCCGCAATCGGGCGCGATCACGAGGCGTTCGGCCGGCAGGTATTGCAGCGCGTCGCGGATGCGTTGCGCAACGATCTGCGGCGACTCGACCGCCAGATCGCGCAAATCGATCACGCCGACGTGAATGCGCTTCGACGGCAACAGGCGCAGCAGTTCGAGATTCACGCGCGGCTGTGCGCACTCGAGCGATATCTCGTGCGCGAGACAGGCATCGAGCGCGTCGAGGAACGCATAGCCCTTCGGCTTGTTGCCGACGTGCTTTCCGTAGCCGAAACACACGTGTAGCGCCGTCGTTCCGGTGGCGCCGCGCAACGCCCTGTCGATCGCGGGCACCGCGTATTCGGCGGCAGCTTCGGGCCGCGCCTGTACGTACGGCTCGTCCAGTTGCACCACGTCGACGCCGGCGGCGAAAAGTTCGAGCACCTCCTCGTTGACGGCGGCCGCATACGCCATCGCGAGTGCGGCGGGGTCTGCATAGAAGTCGTTCTGCGCCTGCTGCGACATCGTGAACGGCCCCGGCAGCGTCACCTTGATCGGCTTGTTGGTGTGTTGCTTGAGGAACGCGATGTACGGCGTTTCGACCGCGCGCAGGCGGCGAATCGGCCCGACTACGCGAGGCACCGGCACTGTTTTCCCGGTGCGATCGAGCGACTCGCCTGGGCGATCCAGGTCGACGCCGGCGAGCGCCGTAGCGAAGTTGTTAGAGTAGCTCTCGCGGCGCGTTTCGCCGTCGGTGACGATGTCGACGCCGGCGCGGTGTTGATCTTCGAGCGCGACGACCGTTGCATCGTTCTGCGCCTCTTCCAGATGCGCGGGCGGGATGCGCCACAACTCGAGTGCGCGCACGCGCGGTGGCAGCCGCTCACCGAGCCGCGCGCGGTCGATCAACCAATCGGGCTGCGAGTAGCTGCCGACGAGACACGTGGGAAGCAGCACGTTCATGCAAAACGATCCTCATCAAAAAATGCGACGGTGCCCGATTCGACGAAGTTTTTGTGCATCGCAACCAGCACGCGGCGCGTCGTCTCGATGTCCCGGCGCGGAATGCCGCGCTCGGCGATCGCGTGCACTTCGGCGACGTACGGCAGCAGCGTCGCTTCGAGCCGGCGCGCGCGGGCAGTGAGATAAATCCGGAACTTGCGCGCGTCGTCCGCGTCGTCATGCCGCTCGACGAGGCCACCGCTCAGCAGACTTCTGACCGAACGCACGGTCGTTGCTTCCTTCGCGCCGACGCGTTCGGACAACTCGCGCTGGCTGATGCCGTCCTCCTCCCACAAGACGCGCAGGAAGCGCCACTGCCCCGATGTGACACTGTGTTTGGCGAAACGTACGCCGAGCGCGCCGGAAAAATCCCTGAACGCGATGCGTGTGAGGTGTCCGATGCTCTGCATCCGATCCGCGTAGCGGTTCGTTGCCATCGATTGCTCCGTCGAATTTGGTTTGCGAGCTAAGGATTGAGTATGCAAGAATCGCTGTCAACGCAAACGTCTCTGGGGAGAGATCAATCGTGAAGAAATACTCGCTCGCTCTGATCGGGTTCTTGTCGAGTGGCTTTTTTGCTTCGACCGCGTTGGCCGCGGACGAAAAACCGGGCGGCATCGAAGAACTGGTCGTCACCGCGCGCTACCGCGAAGAGAGCGCGCAGGACGTTCCGGTGGCGCTCACCGCGTTCACTGAGGACATGCTGCTGAAGATCGCGGCGCAGGACCTGCGCGACGTCGGTCCCGCTTCGCCGAACGTGCGCATCCAGCCGGTCGTCACGTTCCAGAACTCTGCGGCCGTGAGCATCCGCGGGATTGGCGGTCAAGGCATCGAATCGACCGAAGAGATGCGCGTCGGGATTTCGATCAACGGCGTGTTCACCGCCCGCCCGATCGCGACGCTGACCGATCTGTTCGACGTCGAAATGGTCGAAGTGTTGCGCGGCCCTCAGGGCACGACGTTCGGCAAGAACTCGCTGGCGGGCGGCATCAACATGACCACCAGGCGTCCGAGCGGCGGAATGGGTTTTGACGGCCAGTTCACCGGCGGCAACTACGGCCGCGAGGATTACCGCGCCGCGGTCGAGTTCCCGATACTCCAGGACGTGCTGTCGGCTCGCATCGCGGGCATGTCGCAGAATTACGACGGTCATTTCACGAACCGCGTCAACGGCAACAATCTCAACGGAGAAGACCTCGACGTCGTTCGCGCGACATTGCTGTACACGCCGGTGGAATCGTTCGACGCGACGTTGATCTACACGTACCTGAACGAAAACAGCACGGCGCCGGGCGGTGAGAACGATCCGAGCCCGGGCCAGTTGCTGCAGTTCAGAGAGACCGACAACGATCCGTTCACGGTCGGTCGCGATGCGCTCGAGTTCGCAAACACGGACCAGGACGGAGGCACGGTCATCTTGAATTGGGACGTCGGCAGCGTCACGCTGACGTCGGTGACCGGCTGGGCCGACACCGACGATTTCATCGCGAGCGACTTCGACCAGACCGAGATTCCGTTCTTCCCGACGTTCCGCGACCAGACGCACGACCAGTTCAGTTCCGAACTGCGCGCGCATTGGAATTTCGCGGACCAGAGCGGTTTCCTTTCGAACCTCGACCTCGTCGTCGGCCTGTACTACTTCGAGCAGGAACACGAACTCGTACAGTCGTTCCCGACACTCGGCCCGTCGGCAGACTACGCGCATCAGGAAGAAGACCAGTGGGCTGCCTTCAGCCAGGCGATCTACGCGATCAACGACAAGACGAATTTTACGTTCGGCGTGCGCTACACCGATGAACAGAAGGATTTCGAGCGCAACCCTGGCACCGGTTTTCCGGTGAACGCGCAAAATCCCAACAGCCGCCCGTCGATCGCGTTCATGTCGACGCGGCCGATGACCGTCACCGGCAATCTCGACAGCGACAACACCAGCATCCGCACGGGCGTCGACTATCGGTTCACCGAGAGCATCATGGTGTACGCGATGTACGCGCAGGGATTCAAGTCCGGCGAATTCGGCGCGCGCGCCGCATCGAACTTCACGGTCGGACCGACGAACGACGAGACATCGGATTCCTTCGAAATCGGCCTCAAGTCGGCGTGGCTCGACGACATGCTGCAACTCAACGTCACGACGTTCTACACCACGTACGACGACCTCGCGTTCGGCGTGTTCATCCCGAGTCCGAACAACCCGACCGGACAGGAAACGAGCGCTCAGAGCATCGGCGAAGCGACGACGTACGGCCTTGAGTTCGAAACCATCTGGTTGCCGATCGAGCACCTGACGCTGACGGCGAACCTCGGGCTGCTGAGCGCCGAGTACGACGAATTCTGTGCCGACCTCAATGGCCCGGGCCCGCTCGCGATTTCGGACTGCGGCGGCAGAGTGACGTTGCTGCCGAACGGCACTTATCTCGTCGATACCGATCAGACGAACCTCGACCTGCCCCGCGCACCCGAGACGGATCTGTACCTCGCGGCGGAGTACGAACTGCCGACACCGGTCGGTCCGATCACGGCGCGGGTCTCGACGAACTACGAGGACGAATTCTATTCGGACGGCACCAACAACCCGAAGGGGCAGACCGGCGACTACTGGATATGGGACAGCAGCATTACGTGGGACAGCAACGATGGGTCGTGGCGCGTGCAGGCCTGGTGCAAGAACTGCGGCGATGAAACGTACATCCAAGGGCTGACGCCGACGGCGAACTTCTTCAACCAGAAGTTCTGGGGTAACCCGCAGACGTACGGTCTGACGCTCGGCTACAAGATCTAGGTGGAACTCGCCAACGACGCGGCTAAGGCGCGCGTCGACAGCACCGTCTACGCGTGGTATGTCGTAGCGGTGCTGCTGTTGGCGCAGACGAGTTCGTTCGTCGATCGGATGATCATGGGTCTGCTCGTCGGCCCGATCCGTGAGACCTTTCAGATCAGCGATACGCAATACAGCCTGCTGGCCGGGCTCGCATTTTCGATCTTCTATTGCGTGATGGGCTTTCCGCTGGCGCGCTTCGCGGACCGTGGCAGCCGCCGTCTGCTGATCGCTGTCGGCATCACTGTGTGGAGTCTGATGACCGCTGCGTGCGGGCTCGCGCGCAGCTTCTGGGGATTGTTCGCGGCGCGCGTCGGCGTCGGGGTGGGTGAGGCGACGCTCGGCCCCGCGGCTTATTCGATCATCACCGACTATTTCACGCGCGACATGCTGGCGCGCGCGCTATCGATCTACATGATCGGCGTGACGCTCGGCTCGGGCATCGCCTACATGGTCGGCGGCAGCGTCGTGCAATGGGTGCAAAGCCTCGGCACCGTGACGTTGCCGTTCCTCGGCGAGCTCTATGCCTGGCAACCCGTGTTCTTTCTCGTGGGCTTGCCGGGGCTCTTGGTCGCGCTGCTGATGCTCACCGTGCGCGAACCGGTTCGGCGCGGTCGGCTCGCCTCGGTGAGTACGCATATGCCGGTGCGCGAGGTCATCGCCTATGTGCTGCACCGGCGTCGCGCCTACGGCTCGCACATCATCGGCATCTCGGTGTACGTGATGGTCGTCTATGCGCTGAACCTGTGGGGCCCGACGTACCTGATCCGGACGTTTGGCTATTCCACCGCGAGCGCCGGCTGGACCTTCGGCTTGATCATGGTCGGCGCGGGCACGCTCGG
>CAYUMA010000914.1:0-5530 GCA_964445675.1 uncultured Pseudomonadales bacterium
ATTTCCCGCAACGCGTCCGTTTGTGGCACAACAGCGCGCCGCACGGTGTCGAGCGTCAGCAGACGCGTGCCGTCGACGGTGCCGATGCACGCCGCGTAGAGTTTTGCCAGCGCACGTGCGTTGCCGACGCCGTTGCCGGCCGGCACCTCCGCGGTGCGCCCGCGCGGCTGCGTCATCAGATCGATCAGGCCATCGGTCGTGGTGAACGCGTCGACGACTGCCCGGACCAGTCGCTGCGTCGGGTCGAAGCCGAATGCCGCAAAACGGTCGCGCAGTGCGGCGGCGTCCGTGGTTGGAGTCGTTCGAAAATGCGGCGCCACGCGGTGCTGCTCGTCTGCCGGCAGGCCGATCCACAGGTCGAGCGCGAGCGGCCGGGCGATCTCGTTCGCGAAGCAGGTACCGACCGATTGGCCCGTCACGCGGCGGATGACTTCGCCGAGCAGGTAGCCGTACGTGATGAAGTGATACAGGTACGCGCTGCCCGGCGTCCACAGCGGTTTCATTGCGGCCAGCGCCTGCGTGCAGCGATCCCAATGCAGCAGATCCTCGGCGGTGAGCGGGCTGTCGGGATCGAAGCTCATCAGTCCCGCCGAGTGTGACAGCAGGTGGGAGACCGTGGTGTCACCCTTGCCGTTGGCCGCGAATTCCGGCCAATAGCGCGCAACGGGCGCGTCGAGGTCGAGTCGGCCGCGCTGCGCGAGCAGGTGGCACAGGATCGCGACGGCCGCCTTCGTGCACGACATCAACACCGTCAACGTGTCGCGGGTGTACGGACGCGAATTCGCAACGTCGTGCCCGGTCGCGAGATCGACGACGACTACGCCGTCGCGATAGATGCACAGCTGGGCGCCGCCCCGGTCGCTCGCCTGTGCATCGGCGAACGCGTCGCGGACGCGCTCGAAACCCGGACTGACGAATCCCTCGAGGTGCATCAACTGCCCGACATCAGCGCGCGATACGCGAGCTGATCGTCGATCATGCGGCGATACACGCGGTACTTGCGGTCGTGAAATTCCCGTTGGCGCGGATCGGGTTGGATGACGCGACCGAGGCGCGTCATCGCCTGCATCGCTGCGGGCAGCGAACTAAACGTACCGGCTGCGGCGCCGCCGAGCATCGCGGAACCGAGCAGCACACCGTCGCGCTCTTCGGGAACCGCGACCGGAATCCCGAGCACATCGGCGTGTGTCTGGCACCAGCGCGCATTGCCGGCGCTGCCGCCCGACGCGATCAAGAGTTCAACGGGGCGGCCCCGCGCGGTAAACGCTTCGACGATGTGGCGCGTCGCATACGCTAACGCCTGCAGCGCGGCGAGATACCAGCGCGCGAGGTCGTCACGATCGTCGCGCAGTGACCATCCCGAGACGCCGCCGCGCAACTTCGGGTCGGCGAGCGGCGCGCGATTGCCGAGCACGTTGGGTTGTAGATGGAGATCGTGCGTCAGATCGACTTCGCGCGTCCCGCGCCCCAACAGTTGCGTCAGATGTGCGTCGAGGGTCTCGAACGATTCATCGCCACTGCGATGCGCCGGGTGCGAGCGCAACACGTGATCGAGGAATGCGCCGGACGCGGAGATGCCCGCTTCGAGCAACCACTCGCCGGGCAGTAGCGCCTCGTAATACGGACCCCACACGCCCGGCACGGTGGTACCGGCGGGCGCGGTCGCGAGATGACACGCCGACGTGCCCGCGATGATCGCCATACGCCGCCCGATCGGCGCGGCGTGGCCGGACGCACCGAGTGTGCCGAGCGCACCGGCGTGCGCGTCGATCAGTGATGCCGCGACCGGCACGCCGGCGACAAGTCCGAGGTCGGCGGCGGCGGCCGCAGTGAGGCCGCCGATCCGCTCACCCGGTACGCGCACCCGCGCGCCGATCTTGCGAAAGCCGTCTGCGGTCAGATCACCCAGACCGATCGCGTCGAAGTACGTCGAGTCCCAGCGACGTTCGTGGCCGAGATACGTCCATTTGCACACCGTGCTGCACAACGAACGGTCGTCATTGCCGGTGGCGCGCCACGTCAAATAATCCGGCAGGTCGAACCAGCGCGCGGTGCGTAGCCACGTGCGCGGCAGTTCGCGTTTGAGCCAGCGCAGTTTGGGTGTCTGCATTTCCGGCGAGATGACGCCCCCGACATAGTCGAGCACGGCGTAGCCGCCGGCATTGATGTCGGCCGCATCCGCAACTGCGCGATGATCCATCCAGACGACGACGTTGCGTTCATCGCCGCCGTCGATGCTGACGCCGACCGGCTTGTCTTCGGCATCGATCGCGACGAGCGAGCAGGTCGCATCAAAACCGACGCCAACGACCGCATCCGGCCGCGCGCCGGACTCGGCCATCGCGCGTCGAACCGATGCGCAGACGGCACCCCAGATGTCGGAGCTTGATTGCTCAACGTGATTCGGTGTCGTCTGCCAGGTGCGGATGGGTTGTTCGCCGCGTCCGACGCGAGTGCCGTCGGGCGTGAACAATCCCGCGCGGGCACTCCCGGTGCCGACGTCGATGCCGAGCAGCAGAGGGCCCTTCACGATGGCCTCACTTGCGGGCCAGCACCCGCACTTTGAAGCCGAGACGGCGCGACAGTTCGCACATGTCCTGGAACACGTCGCCGTACGCGACCGCGACGTGATTGCTCTGGTAATGCGCCATCAGGTCATCGCGGCTGATGCCGAGATCGGCCGCCATGAATGGCCACTGGCGGGTCGTGCTGTTCCACCACGCGTCGCGCTTCTGCGGCGGCAGCGCGACGACTTCGCCGCGACCGACGTCCATGATGAGTTCGCCGTCGCCGCTCAACCACGCGCGCGCCCACGTCACTTTGCCGGGGAGACTCTCGCCGGCGAACGTGCCACCGGGGATCGGAAAATATGCCGCGGGCTGGCGGTACGAGTGCACGCCCCGCAGCGTCCCCGGATCGTGGTTGAACGCATACGCGCCGGCAGAACCGGAATTGAGCAGCAGCCAGACGAAACGGCCTTCGTGTTCGTCGCCCCAACGCACGTCGTGGAACGCGACCGATTCGTGCAGCCCGTGCGCCTGCAGCAGCCGCTTCAACATCTCCATCGGCAACGCGTTGCCCTGGTCCGCTTCTGTCGAACACACGATCGTGCTGCCGTTGCTCTCCGGCCGACAGGCCGAGTTCAGCAACCCTTCCGCGAAGTCCGATGGTGGCAACGAGCGGATGAGTCCGAGCTGGTATTGCCAGCCCAGACAGTCGGCGCGGAATTCGTTGAGAAAATCCAATGCCGCGCAGTAACCGCGCAGCTGACCGCGGGTTGCCTCTTCAGTGAAGTCGCCGCCGTAGTGAAATATCACGCCTTTACGTTTGACGAAGTCGAGCGCGTCGTTGATGCGCGATTCCGGGATCTGCTTGCCCCGTTCGATGATCCAGGCCTGGTCGACCTTGTGTTCGGAGAAGCCGACCTTGGCGAGGCGCTGTGGACCGAAATAGCCGTTGATCATCCCCATCGACGTATCACCGAGCATCATCATCAACGGACGTTTGGCTTTCATCTGCGCGACGATCTTGTCGACGACCGCCGACTCCCGCGCGCGCGGCGCACGGCGAATACAGCCGGTGTCGTATTCGATGGAGCCGGTGCGCACCCAGGCGTCGAGGCGCGCCATGAACGCCTCGTCAGCGACGAGGTCTTTCGAGTCCGACCACAGTCGGCTGTGCTTGCGGTCGAGGCTCGTCAGACACGCGCCGGTGTTGAGCAGGCCGACTAGGCCAGGCCAGGTGCCTTCGAAATTGGACGCGAGCAGCAGCGGATTATCGTTGCCGACGACGCCGTCGGTCGTGTGTGGACCATAAACCCAGTGCGAATAGACGCCGATCATCGGCTCGTCGATGCCGGACAGCGCGTCGATGGCGTCGCCGGGTGTCGTGAGGAACTTGTCGATCAGGCGCGGTTGATGCCCGAGGTGCGTCACCGCCTTCGTCATCGCCGCGACGAAGGCGCGCACGTTTGGTTCGGCGAGCGAATTGGGTATCGGACGGTAGTCGCCCGGCAGGAACATCGTAATGCGTGCCATGTTGCTTCCCCTCGAGTTCGGCCCGCTTTTTAGTAGAACGTTAGTTCGATCGTCAGCGAGATTTGGGCGTGATTTTCTCGCCGGTGAATTGGTTGACGTAGACCTTCCACGGATAGTGGTCGCCTTCGCCCTCGGCGCCGACTTCACGCAGATGCTGCGACAGAATTTTGCGCCACTGCGTCGTCGTGTTGGCCGGTGTCATGTGCGGCGTTTTGCCGTGGTGGAACGTCACGCTGCCCAGTTTGATCGGACACGCGACGACCTTCGCGTCCGCCGGCAGGTCACACGTCAGCAGGTCACTTTGGATGTGGTCGGGCTGATGGTGCGTCAATACCCCGAGCTTGTGGCCGCCGTCGATGAAATGCATGCAGCCGTTGTTCGCGTCGACATCGTGAAACGGCATCCAGCACGTCAGCGCCCGTTCCCATGAGTTACGACCCCAGTAACCTTCATCCTGGTGCCACAACGTCGGCGCGCTGTTGCCCGGTGGCTTGGCGAGGAACTGGTCGTACCAGAACTCCACGGGTTTCTTCAGCAAACGGCCGCCGTACTCGATGGCCCAGCGGCGAAATGGTGAATGGTTGAGTTCGGGCCAGTACCGCGTCGGGCTCGCCTGCACGATCTTGAACTCGCGCTTTTCGCGCGGCGTCCCCTTCTCCCAGGCCCAGTCGTAGGCCATTGTGTCTTTTTTCGCGAGAATCTCGTCGCAGTGACCTTTCAAGATCTCGAGATCCGCCGGATCAATGGCGTCCTCCACGACGATCCAGCCGTGTTCCCAGAAAAATTCGACGTCGCGGTCAGAGGCTTGGGGATAGGGCACTCGGTCTCCTTGAGGGTGTCCGCCATGGCAAATACACTAACCTAATCTAGAAAACGATTTCAAGAATGAAAACCAAGGCTCGCGTCACGAAGATCACCGACGTTGCGCACGCCGCGCAGACGTCGCCTGCGACGGTTTCGCGAGTGCTCAATCGCACCGGCGGCGTCAGCGCGGAACTGATGGCGCGCGTGCTCAAAGTGGCTGCCGAACTCGGCTATGTCCCTGACGGTTCCGCGCGGGCGCTGCGGCGCCAGCATGCGAGCGTCTGGGCGGCGATCGTGTCGGATATCGAGAATCCGTTTTTCACCTCGGTCGTGCGCGGCATCGAGGACGTGGCGCGTCAGGCGAATCACCGTCTCGTGTTGTGCAACTCGGACGAAAACCTCGAGCGCGAAGCCGCGTATGTCGATGTCGCGATCGCGGAGCGGATGGCCGGTGTCGTCATCGCGGTTGCGTCGGACAAAGAATCGAACCTGGCGCCGTTGCTCGCGCGGCATGTGCCGGTCGTGGCGATCGATCGTTCCGCCGGGCGCGATATCGATGCGGTGGTCGTCGACAATCGCCTCGGCGCCGAAGAGGCGACACGGCATTTGATTGATCACGGCAGTCGTCGTGTTGCGTGCATCACGGGTCCGGCCCGCGTCAACACTGCCAATGAGCGCCTCGATGGCTA
>CAYUMA010000915.1:0-1920 GCA_964445675.1 uncultured Pseudomonadales bacterium
TGTGGGTGAATCTGAATCTCGAGTCGCCGTCGTTCGATGAGTGGGTCAAAGGCATGCCCGAGCTGATGCAGGAGCGCGGGCTCGACGTCAACGATCACGAGTTCGGTTTCGATCACACGTGGGAGATCAACTGCAACTGGAAGGTCTTTCAAGACAACACGATCGAGTGTTATCACTGCCCGACGACGCATCCCGAACTCGCGCGTGTGCTCGAAATGAAGCCGAGTCTGCAGAACATCCGCGTTGGGGGGCGTTATTGGATTCACCACACGATCCCGTTCCGGCAAGGTTTCGAAGGCAGTCTGACGACGAAGAAGATGCCGGGCGTGCCGTTCAACTACTACTACCACTGGGTGTTCCCGACGACGTACCTGCAGCATTCCGGAAAGGGATTCGACATCGGCAGTCTCGATATCATCGCGGTCGACAAGATCCGTTTCCGCCACATCTGTTTTATGCCGCGCGGCACGCCGGTCGAGTTGCTGGTGCGCGGCTATAAGCAGCTCGAGGCGGACGCGACGATTCAACAGGACGTCGAGCTGTGCACCCGGGTTCAGGCCGGCCACGCCGGCGGCATGGCGCCGACGTGCCGCGTGCTGCGCGAGCCGGAATTCCTGCTGTCGCACTTCCAGCATCTGATCGTCGAGATGATGTACGGCGACAGACAGGCGCCGTCGCAAGACGCGCTTTAGTACAAGCGGAGGCGGGGATGGAATTTGCGTTCACCGACGAGCAGGACCAGTTCCGCGCGGTCGTGCGGCGCTTCCTCGGCGACAAATCACCGCCCACCGCGGTGCGGCGTCTGATGGAGACCGCAGACGGCTTCGATCCCGCCGTCTGGCGCCAGCTCGCCGACGATCTGGCGCTCACGGGCATTCACATCCCCGAGGCGTATGGCGGCGCCGGCTTTGGACCGGTCGAACTCGGCATCGCGATGGAGGAACAGGGTCGCGCGTTGTTGTGCGCGCCGTTCTTTTCGTCGTGCGTATTGGCCGCGAGCGCGATCACGAACAGCGCTACAGAAGAGCAGAAATCGACGCTGCTACCGGACATCGCGAGCGGCCGGGTCCGCGCCGCGCTTGCAGTGACGGAGGCGAACGGTCGCTGGGACGCCGCCGGCGTGCACGCCGTGGCGACGCGCAACGGCGCGCTCTGGACGATCGACGGCAACAAGACTTACGTCATCGACGGCAACACCGCGGACACATTCGTCGTCGTCGCGCGTGCGCCGGACAGCCAGGGCGGCGCCGGATTGTCGTTCTTCATCGTGGATCCGAACGCCGCCGGCGTGACGCGCACGCCGCTGGCGACGATGGACGCCACGCGCAAGCAGGCAAAGGTCGAGTTCCGACGCGCTCCAGCGGAACTGTTGGGAGATGCCGGCGCGGGCGCCAGTGCATTGTCGCGCACGTTTGATCACGCCGCGATCGCGCTCGCGAACGAGATGGTCGGCGGCGCCCAGGCGCTGCTCGACTCGGCAGTTGCATACGCCGCGATGCGCGTGCAGTTCGGGCGTGCGATCGGCTCGTTCCAGGCGATCAAACACAAATGCGCCGACATGCTGCTCGACGTCGAACTCGCGAAATCTGCTGCGTATTACGCGGCGCAGGCCGAAGCCGCGGGCGACCCGCAAACCCCGAGCCTCGCGTCCCTAGCCAAGGCCGCGGCAGCGGATGCGTACATGCGGACCGCCGCGAGTACGATTCAGGTCCACGGGGGCATCGGCTTCACGTGGGATCACGACACACACTTGTGGTTCAAACGCGCGAAGAGTTCCGAAGTGTTGCTCGGTGATCCGAATCATCACCGCGAACTGATGCTGCAACGGCTGGAGAGCGCAACGTGAGCGAGCCGAACGACAACGATATCGCGGCGGTCGTCGTCATTCTGCAACAGCACCTCGGCATCGCCATGACCGAG
>CAYUMA010000916.1:0-1840 GCA_964445675.1 uncultured Pseudomonadales bacterium
CAGCGGCACACTGCGTTTCGCCGGCACGCCGGCTGAACTGATACGCAGCCACAATGCCGATACCCTGGAGCAGGCGTTCATGGCGCTGGTAGCGCAGGAATCTGGCACAATCGTCCTGCACCCATGAGCGATCCGACGCCAACCTCTAGCCGCAAGCCCGATCTGCTGATCGTCGATGACGATCCGCTGGTCTCCGACACGCTGAACTTCGTGTTGAGCCGCGATTTCAAGGTCTGCGTCGCCGGCTCACGCGAGCAGGCGCGCAGCGTGCTGCGCCAGCTTGATCAGCCGATCGGCGCGCGCCGGATCCTTCGCTGCGACCAGCCGGCTGACCGCCGCCAGATACGCCTCGCCGAGTTCGAGTTCCAATTCCGCGCGTCGCGGACTGCCGGGGAACGCGCGCTCGAAACGCGCCAGTTCCGCCTCGATTTCGTCGACCTGCTTGCGTTCGAAGCGTTCGGTCCGCGCGAGCTCGCGCACGCGCGCGGCCGCGCGACCTTCCAGCATCGCGTGCCCGGGTTCAAAACGATCGCCGGCGCGGGTATCGGCGTATTGCAGCAGCGCATACGCCGCGTCGAATTCCGGCGTCGCTTCGATGCGGCTGCGCAATGCCTCGAGTATCCGCGCCTGCGTCTGCGCGTAGGCGTCATGCGCGCCGTCGAGAGCGGCGAGCGTTTGTGCCTCGGCGTCGAGGCGCTCTTGCCAGCTGGCGTCGTAAACAGGTTCCGTTAGCAGCGCATCGACTCGCGCGACTTGGCTCTCGAGCAACGTATTGCGGGCAACTTCCGATCGGTCCACCGACGCTGAGCCGAGCCACAGCGATGCTGCACCGATCGCAACGGCCACGGCGAATCCAACCACCCACCAGACACGCGCCAGCGGTGGCCGCAACAAGCCCGCGATGACTTCGTCGATGCTTTGCGGCCGATTGCTGCGCTCGAGTTCCAGCGCCCGCGCGAGCGTGCGCCATTGACGTCTCGTCAGGCGCTTGACGCGCTCCGGCCGCATGCCCTGCGCCGCGGCTTCGTCCGCACGCACGCGATCGTACGGGTGGCGTCCGGTCAACATCAGATAGATCACGACCGCCAGCGAGTAGATGTCGTCGGCGGGCTCCGGCGTTTCACCGAGCAGCATCTCGCGGCTCGCAAACGCCGGCGTCAGTGCGGCGAGCTTGGCCGGGTCGAACGCCGTATCGTCGCCGTCGTGCTGGTGTACGCGCACCGCGCGCGCGATGCCGAAGTCGAGAATCTTCGCGGTGCCATCCTGGGTGACGAATATGTTGCCCGGCTTGAAATCCGAATGGGTGATGCCGCTCGCGTGCGCGCGCTTGAGCCCGGCGCACATCCCCTCGACCAACTTCCAGAGCATCGCGTCCGGCAAGCCACTCGGGTAGTCCTTCAACAGCGTCGCGAGCTCCTGGCCCTGCAACAACTCCATCATCATGTAGGGCACGTCACCGTCTTTGTCGAAGTCGAAAATCGAGACGATGTTCGGATGCGGAATGCCTTGCGACTTCGACGCCTCGCGTTGCAGTGCGATGAACGCATCCGGATGCGCACGGAAGTCGTTGTTCAACACTTTGATCGCGACGTACGGCTGCCGATCCTGCGCTTCGACTTTGCGCAGATCTTTCGCGCGATAGACGGTGCCCATGCCGCCGCTGCCGAGCTTTTCATCGAGGATGAAGCGCTGTTTGAGAATCCGCGGCGTCACCGCCGGGGTTCCGCTGCCGGAGCCGCTGTTACCACGCAGCACGGTGACGTCGTCAGCGGTGGTGTCGCTCGTGATGTCGTTGTTCGTTGTCACCGGGATCACCACCATCAACGCTCCCGCCGCGAAA
>CAYUMA010000917.1:0-3459 GCA_964445675.1 uncultured Pseudomonadales bacterium
TGGAGCTTGATATCGACGGCGAGCGTCACAGCGCACGCGCATCGATCTTTTTGATCACGGCGCTGAGCGAACTCATCCTCGGGATACGTCCGTTCTGGGGTGACGGCGCCGCGCCGCTCAACATCACGCTCGTGCGCGAACACGCCGCGCGATTCCTGCGCAGTTTTCCCGATTTCCTGCGCGGCCGGGCGGTGCCCCACCTGACGGAAGCCGCCGGCTATTTGAGCCGCCGCGGTTCGTGCATCAAGATCCGCGGCGAGGGGCCGTACACGATCGACGGCGAGATCTATCACGCGCCGTCGGGTGAGATCCTCGTCGAGGCATTCGGGCCGGCCACGATCCTGTCGCTCGGCAAGCCACGATGACGCGGCCGTCGAGTGCTTTGCTCGCCGGCGTCGCCGCCGGAGCGGACCAGGCGCTACCGTTCGCAGTCACCGCATTCATCGATGCCGTCCGCCAGAGATTCGGCGCACCGGTGGCGGCGATCCTGTTCTATGGGTCGTGTCGGCGCGTCGATCAACCGGACGGTCTTTACGATCTGTACGTGATTGTCGATACCTATCGCGCATTGCCGCGCCTCGAGGCCTGGCTTGCGGCGCTGCTGCCGCCGAACGTCTACTACATCGAGGTCGCGACGGCCGCCGGCGCACGGCGCGCCAAATGCACGCTGATTTCGCGGTCCGATTTCACTCGCGGCACACGCCGTTGGTTTCACTCCTACCTGTGGGGTCGTTTTTGTCAGCCGGTGTCGTTGGCATACGCGCGCGACGCCGTAGTGCGCGCCGAGACGTTGGCGTGCCTCGGCGCAGCGGTGCTGACGTTCGTTGCGCAAGCCGCGTCGCTGCAGAGCGCGCAGTTCGATACGCGCGCGCTGTGGATCGACGGGTTGCGTACGAGCTACGCGACCGAGTTGCGCAGTGAGGGTCCGGATCGCGCCGCCGATCTCTTCACCGCGCATGCTGCGTACTATGACGCGATCACCGTCGCAGCCGCACCGAGCAGTCCAATCGTCGCGACAGCGACGGATCGTTGGCACAACGCGCTGACGCCGCACCAGCGTCGACTGGGTGCGTTCAAATGGCGCGTCCGCGGGATCACCGGCAAGGCGCTTGCGCTGGCCCGGATCCTGAAAGCGTGGATCACGTTCGACGGCGGTTTTGACTACATCATCTGGAAGCTCGAGCGCCACTCCGGCGTCCACATCGAAGTTCCCGAACGCGTGCGGCGGCATCCTGCATTGCACATGTGGGGATTTTTCTGGCGGCTGTATCGCGCCGGGCTTTTCCGTTGAGAGATCCGTTGAGGACTCCGTTGAAGCAGCCCGCGCCGGCGAGCCCGCGCGTTTGGATCGTCGTCGGCGACAAAGCCGGCGACAACGCCCAGATCGATGCGGTCGTGGAACGGCTACCTTGGCCGGTGGAATACCGCCGCCTTGTGTTCCGACGACCGTTCGTCAAGGGCAAGCCGCCGCTTCTCGCGGCGCTTTTTCACGTCGACAAAGAACGCTCGGATGCGCTGGTCGCGCCGTGGCCCGACATCGTGATCACCGCTGGCCGGCGACCGGCAATGGCGGCACTGTGGATCCGCCGGCAATCGGGTCAGCGCACCCGGATCATCCTGTTCGGACGGCCGCGCCGGCACCTCGATCACTTCGCGCTCGTGATCGTCTCGGCGCAGTTCCAGGTCCCGCAGGAACCCAACGTCGTCAGCGTATCGCTGCCATTGATGCGCATCGACCGTGCCCGCCTCGAGCACGAGAGCGCTCGGTGGCAGGACCATTTCGAGCAACGACATCACCCGTTGATCGCCGTGCTCGTGGGCGGGGCCACGCGACCTTTTGTGTTCGACGCAGCCGCGGCCGCAGATCTGATCCGGCTCGCGCGCACGTATTGCGGCTCTACAGGGTCGTTGTACGTGACAACGAGCCGACGCACGTCGAAGGCGGCGATCGCGGCACTGTGCGCACACCTCGACGCACACGATCAACTCTACGAATGGCACGCCGGTACTGTCGAAAATCCCTATTTCGGCCTGCTCGCGCACGCCGATGGTTTCGTCGTCACCGGCGACAGTATGTCGATGATCACCGAAGTCGCGCGCCTGAACCGTCCGCTCGCGATCTTTCCGCTGCGTCGATCGAAGTTCGTGACGTCGGTAATCGACGCCATGCCGAAATGGGTTGCCGCAATTCCGCAGCGGGTGAAATACGAGTTGCTACCGCGCGTCGGCATCACGTTGTATCCGCGCGACTTGAGCCAGATTCATCGCCGCCTGATCGACGCGGGACTCGCCGTGCCCGCCGGCGCGCCGTTATCCGATCGTGACCCCATCGCGGCGGCGGAAGTCGACGAAGTCGACCGGGTGGTCGCGGCGATCGTCGCGACGGCAGCGGACAAATAGCTACCACGCGACGAGTTCGACGACATAGATTTCCAGATCTCCGCCAAGACCCACGACGGTTCCATTGAGCGCCTCGATCAGCGGCTTCACCGATTGGTGGTCGACGCATCACCGTGGATTGCGCGACCGCGTCAACGCTCCGTTGCGGTTTCATTATGGTTTGCGACACCGAACCGATGCATGCACGTGAGAATTGACCCGAGTTTCCCTAGAATAGCCGCCGGTTTCGCCGTCACCACGCCGCACGCGCGCCAATACACAATGCCGCTACGAATTCTCGAACAAGCCGGACGATTGTTACCCGAAGCCAAGCGCATTCCGACGGAACGGCGTTTGCGGGGCTGGCTCGAACAGTGGCGGCTCGATCGAGCCGACTACGTGTTCGTTTCGTTCGGCAAGAGTGGCCGCACGTGGTTGCGCGTGATGATCTCGCGCATCTATCAGCAACGTCATGGGTTATCCGACGAATTGATCGAGTACGGCAACTATCACCGCGTCAATGCCGCGCTGCCGCGCGTGCTGTTCACGCACGACAACTATCTGCGCGACCACACCGGCCACGGCGGCGGCAAAGCCGCGTTCGCGGGGAAACGCGTAGTGCTGCTGGTACGCCATCCAGCCGACATCACGATGTCGCAGTACTTTCAGTGGAAACACCGGATGCGGCCGCACAAAGTTGAGCTCAATCAGTATCCGCCGGTAGATGCGGCCGTGACGCCGTTCGAGTTCATGATGGGGACGAGCGGACTGCCGAAGGTCAACCGCTGGCTCAACGAGTGGGCTGCCGGCCTCGACACGCTCGAGTCGACGTTGATCGTCCGCTACGAGTCGATGCGCGCCGACACCGCGTTTCAGTTGCGCCGCATCGCTGACTTCATGCAGATGGAGGCGACCGACGCCGAATTGGCGGATGCGGTAGAATGGTCCGGCTTCGAGAACATGAAGCAGCGTGAATCCGCTGCCGCATCATCGAGCGATCGGCTTCGCGCGGGCGATGTCGACAATCCCGACTCGTTCAAGGCGCGGCGCGCGAAGGTGGGCGGATATCACGACTATTTC
>CAYUMA010000918.1:0-4382 GCA_964445675.1 uncultured Pseudomonadales bacterium
ACAGCGCGGTCGAGGCGCCCTCCGCGGTGCCAAACATGACGCCGGCCCCGAGCGTGAACGTCAGCGTCATGATCAGGCCGAACAGCGTTTCGCCGAGCCGCTCCCCGGGGGTGAGATGCTCGGCGACGAACCCACGTTCACGTCGCATCGCGAAGAGCCGCGGCAGCTACCTCGACGCGCGAGCGTTAAGGTTGCGCTTGCGGCGGCGTCACCAGCGGAATGGTCTTTGCGAGCGCGACGTCGCGTATCGAGTCGAGTTTCGTCTCGATCTGCAGCACGCGCACCGTCTTCATCGGCGACAACACCTTGTCGAACTTCCCGACGTACTTCGACTTCAGATCGACCTGTTGTTTCTGCACGTCGAGGTAGCTCACCGCGTAGGTCTTCGCCTTGGCGTCGGTCATCGCTTCGAAGTTCTCGCTGTAGTCTTTGATCAACGCGACCAGCTTGTCGTTGACCTTGGCGACGTCGAAACGATATTCGCGATACAACGGCCAGAACTTCGTCGCTTCGGCCTCGGTCAACTCCACGTTCGCGGCAACAGTTGCCTGGCGCTGCGCTTCGGTCAGCGATCGGACCATCTGCACTTGTTGATCGATCGTGGGCTCCTCGGCCGCAGCTGCAGCCGCTGCCGCGAACGTTGGCGACACGCAGACCACGGCCAACAGGGCGACAGAGAAACGAAGCACCGTTCCGACGTCCACTCGATTCATTTTGTACTTTCCGTTTCCATTGAAGGCGCGGATGGTAGACGTTGCCATGGCGCTGCGTAAAGCGTGTCCGACGCGGCTGCGAGGGGGTTCACGCGTTGGTCGCCTGCGGCGTTTGACGTATGCTGACCGCGTTATTCAAACCACAAGAACTCGCCACTGCAGGAGTATCGACAATGAGTCCGGGACACGCATTCAGAAACTTGTTCTGCGCAGTCGTGCTGGGCGCCTTCACGGCGGGCTGCGAAACGATCGATACGAAGACCGACTACGACAACACGTTCAACTTCAACGACTACCACACGTTTTCGTGGGTCTCGCGCTCACCCTTGATCAGCAAAACACCGGAGACCAGTCCGCTCGCCGAAGGCCGCATCCAAAACGCCGTCAAGACGGTGTTGACGCAAAAGGGATTCCGCTTCGTTGAGAATCCCGCCGAAGCCGATTTCGCGCTCGCGTTTACGATCGGCTCGCGCCAGCAGGTGCGCGTGACGAGCAACCCGTACGCGGTGGGATACGGCGCCGGACCGTATATGTGGGGTCGCCCGTACTACCAGGACATCGACGTCCGCGAGTTCACGCAAGGCCGCCTCGCCATCGACGTGTTCGATGTGAAACGCAAACAACCCGTGTGGCACGGCCATGCCACGAAGAGCATCACGAGCACCGACCAGAAGAATGCGGAAGAGTTGATCAACAAGGCGGTCACCAAGATTCTCGCAGGGTTCCCCCCGGCCTGACGATCACCGCCCGGCTTTATGCATCCGCCGCCCGCAACGCGTCATACCGATACAGCCAGTCGAGAATGTTCCTTCGGGTTTTGCCCAACGCACGGTTGCGGATCCACGAATACGGCGGTCGCAAGTGGAACAACTTTGCATTTGCGCGCGAGCCGAGCTGAATGCGCGCCGTGCGCGCGCGGCGCAACGACTCATAACGTCGTAGCGCCTCGACAGTATCGTTGGCAGCATCGACACACCGGGCGAGCACGGCCGCATCCTCGATCGCCATCGCGGCGCCCTGCGCCATGAACGGTAACGTCGGATGGCAGGAATCACCGAGCAACGTGACGCGGCCGTCGCTCCATCTCGACATCGGTTGGCGATCGAACAACGCCCACTTGTAGCAGGCATCGGGATCCATGTTGTCGATCAGTGCGCGCACCGTCGCGTGCCAGCCTTCGAAGTCGCGCGCGAGTTCCACATGGTCGCCGCGTTGGGTCCACGATTCGATCTCCCATCCCGCCTTCTCGATCACGCACACACAATTGATCAGCGACCCGCCGCGTACGTAGTAGTGGACGAAATGTTTGCGCGGCCCCATCCAGATCGACGCAACCGGATTCACCAGTCCGCTTGGTAAGCGCCGCGCGGGCACCAGGGCGCGCCACGCGACGTTGCCGGTAAATCGCGGCGCTGCCGAGCCAAACAGTTGCGCACGAATCGTCGAGTGAATGCCGTCGGCACCGATCGCGAGCGCGCCGTGGTAGTAATCCGTACCGACGCGAAGTTCGACGCCGTCCGCTGTTTGCGAAAAACCGTCACAGCGCGCGTGCGTGTGCAGCCGAATATTCGGTTGCGCGCGTGCAGCCGCCACGAGCGCATCCATCAGGTCCACCCGATGCACGTGGTAGTACGGGAAACCGTACGTCTGCTCGATCGTGCGGCCAAGCGGATTCGTCGAGATCACCGCACCGCTGCGCCAATCGCGCATTTGCGTTGCTTCCGGAAGGAACGCGACCGCCCGCAGCGCAGCTTCCAATCCCAGATCGTGCAGCACGCGCGTGCAGTTCGGGCTCAGCTGGATGCCGGCCCCGATCGCCCCGAATGCCGGCGCCTGTTCGAACACGTGCACATCGAAGTCGCGTTTGGCGAACGCAAGCGCGGCGGTCAAGCCACCAATTCCGCCGCCCGCGATCAGCACAGTTCTCGCCGGATCCTCAGACATCACATCAGTCGTTGGCGCTCATCGAACGAGCATGCCCGATCGCGCACGGCTCGGCACGCACGGTCTGCTCGAGCCGCTGCGGTGGGCGAACGATATCTCGAACGCGCCGCAAAGCGCTGAAGCGACGCCAGCGTTAGAATCGTTGTATGGAATACCAACCCGCTATCGACCTCATTCTCGCAGAGCTTCCCGATACGCAGGCGATCTACGTGTTCGGTTCGCGCGCCCGCGACGATGCGCGCGCCGACAGTGACGTCGATCTCGCGGTCCTCTCGACATCGCCTATCGATGCGATCGCACGCTTCGATCTGCAGGAGCGCATCGCCGCGCGGCTGCACTGCGCCACGGACCTCGTCGACCTGCGGGCAGCATCGACGGTCATGCGCGTGCAGGTGCTCGAGCACGGGATCGTGTTGTACGAACGCGACGCCGGACAGCGGCAAGCTTTCGAAGCCACGGCCCTGTCGGCATACGCCCGCCTGAACGAGGAACGTCGCGGCATCATCGACGATGTCCACCAGCGTGGGCGCGCGCATGGATGACGTCGTTCTCAACAAGGTGGCGATCATCGAGCGCTGCGTGCGAAGAGTGCGCGAAGTCTACGCCGACGATCCTACAAATCTGACCGCGGATCTCACGCGGCAGGACTCGATCGTCCTCAATCTCGACGTCGTGCGTTCGATCGTCGAGCAGCATCTCGACGAACTCCTCGCATTTTCTGGCGCCGCGCTCAGGACGGACGCTTAGCGACACCCCGCCCGCCCGACTATCGATAGATCCGGGCTTTGCCATGACGGACCTCGAGCGCGACGCGTTCGGCCCGGGACAAACGCTTGACGACAAGCCCGTAGGATCGATCGACCATGCGCTCGAGCTCGCCGCGCGGGATCGATCCGTCGAGCAGCACCGTGTTCCAGTGCGCCTTGTTCATGTGATAGCCGGGCGTCACCGCGGCGAAGATATCGCGCAGCACCATCGCTTCTTCCGGATCGCACTTCAGATTCATGCGCGCGATGCCGTCCTCGGTGCCGAGTGTGGCGAACATCCTGCCGCGGATTTTGTAGACGTAGACGTCCGGACCGAACGGGAAGTCTTCGAGCGCTTCCGGTTGCTCCAGCAAATACCGGCGCGCGGTGTCGAAGTTCAATTCAAAGCGCCCGACCGCACCGCTTGATAACCTGCGCAGTGCGTCCAACACTGCGCTGACCACCCGACAGGAGAATCACCATGGCCGAGGCGCTTGCTCCCATCGCGACAAGAATCGTCTTCGAAGACGAGTACGTACGGGTGTGGCAACAGGTCGTGCCCGCCGGCGGTCAGATCCCGAAGCACAAACACGAGCACGACTATTTCCTGGTTAACGTCGCGGGCGTCGGTCCGTTCGACATCACGTTTCACGACGGCACCGGCGGCAAGTCTGGCGAGCAGGCTTCGTTCACACCGCGGCCAGGCACGGCCGACTATGTTCGCAAGGGCCACATCGAAACCGCACACAACCGCGGCGACGAGTATCGCGCCGTGCTCGTCGAGTTGAAGCGACCTGGCGCCTGCGGTTCGTCGAACGGGTGATTCAGACCGAGCTGCGGGGCAATTGCGACTGCCTGGGTACGTTTGCGTGCCCCAAGTTTGCGAACCGCGTTGTCGATATGAAACCGCGCTGTAGTCGTGGACCAAAACCGATTGCGCGCCCGATGTCCGCATCCCTATCCCCGAGCGCCCGTCCCG
>CAYUMA010000919.1:0-5783 GCA_964445675.1 uncultured Pseudomonadales bacterium
CGACCAGCCGTTCAGGAACCCCGCCCCGAAGGCACCGTTCGCGCCGCCGCCCGACAACGCGAGGTGCGCATAGTGGACAACGCCATCGGGCCCAATCGGAAAATCTTCGGGCAACTCCTGTTCGAAAGAGCGCCTCAGATCACTCGATATCGCGACGCTGAGCCGCCCGCCCGGAGCGCGCACATCGGGCATGCCCGGAATCGTGGCCACGGCCATCATTTCCACAGGCACCGCGTTGCGCGGAAGCGTGCCGCACCCTGCAACGCAGAGCGCAGCGCAAAGAAGAGCCCAACGCATTTGGATTGCCGCGGCAAAACTGCAAGAATGCGGCAGGCTACGGTACGCATCCGCACCGGTCAACGAGCACTCCGGAAATGGTTAGAAAAATGGCGATATCCATGCGCGCGCCTTTCGTCGCTCTCATTGTCATCGGCGTCGTCGGGTGCAAAGTCGGGCCGAACTACGAGCGGCCGGACATCGACACGCCGGCGGCGTGGCGCATCGAATATCCCGCGGCGGCCGACGTCGCGAACACGAAGTGGTGGGAGCAATTCGGCGACCCGGCGCTGAACGATCTGATCGACACGGCGCTGCGTGAAAATCGCGATGTCCGAATCGCCGCCGCACGCATCGATCAGTTCATCGGCGCGCTCGTCGCAACGCGATCGCAGCTGTTTCCGCAAATCGGGTACGGCGCCGATGCGAGCCGCCAGCAGGCGAGTCGGGTCGGCGTACCGCCGATTCCGCCGGGAGGAGACGCGGAATTCTCGCTGTATCAGGCATCGCTCGGCGCCGCGTGGCAGCTCGACCTTTTCGGTCGCGTGCAGCGCTTGAGCGAAGCTGCGCAAGCGCGCGTCTACGCAAGCGAACAGGCGAAGCGCGGCGTAGTGCTCTCGTTGGTGACGAGTGTCGCGGCGAACTACGTCGCGCTGCGGGCGCTCGACCGCCAGCTCGAGGTTGCGCAGGCAACGGCAAAGAACTTCGGCGAAACCGCACGAATCTTCGATTTGCGCTTCAAGGCCGGCATCGTGTCGATGACGGAAGTGGTGCAAATTCGCTCGCAGTACAAGCAAGCACTCACTGCGATTCCCGCGTTCGAGCAGGCAATTGCGGCGCAGGAGAACCTGATCTCAATCCTGCTCGGGCGCAATCCGCAGGCGATCGCGCGCGGGAAGTCCATTGACGAACTCATCCCCCCCGCAATTCCGGCGGAGCTTCCGTCCGCGCTGCTGCAACGGCGGCCCGACATCATGCAGGCCGAACAAAACCTGATTGCAGCCAACGCCAATATCGGCGCGACTCGCGCGCTCTACTATCCGAATCTCTCGCTCACCGGCGCGCTCGGCTCCGTGAGCACCGACATCGACGACTTCCTGACGAGTCCAGCGCGGGCGTGGTTGTTGGCGGCGGGCCTGGCGGGTCCGATTTTCACGTTCGGGGGAATCTCGGGCCAGGTGTATTCAGCCGAAGCCCAAGAAAAGCAGGCGCTGTATTTCTACCAGCAGACGATTCTGAATGCGCTGCGGGAAGCGAACGACGCGCTCGTCGGTTCACAGAAGAAGGTCGAAGAAGTCGCGATGCAACGTGAGCGTGTCGACGCGCTGCGAGAGTTCGCGCGGCTGTCGCGACTGAAGTTCGACAGTGGCGTTGCGGGATATCTCGAAGTGCTGATCGCGGAAAACGAACTGTTCGCCGCCGAACTTTCGGCAGTGAGCTTGCATGCGGCGCAGTACACACAACTCATCAACGTCTATCGCGCCATGGGTGGCGGGTGGGTCGACATCGCAGACTCGCTCACGCCGCAGCCGCTGGGCATCGCCGCGGCCCGGTCGATACGTTGACGTGCTAGCGTTCGCGGCGCGCGCGAACGGCAAATCGTCGATGCCAAATGATCCAACGGGAGAGGAAACGAAATGAGTAATTTCTGGGACGTGGTCTGGTTGATGGTATCGACGTTTTTTTTCGTCGCGTATCTGTTCATTCTGTTTCAAGTCGTCATCGATCTGTTTCGGGATACGGAACTCCCGGGCGGCTACAAGGTGTTGTGGATGATTGGCCTCGTCTTCGTGCCGGTGTTGACCGCGGCCGTCTACATCATTGCCCGCGGCAACGGAATGGCGGACCGCCAGCGCGCCACCGTCGAGCGCACCAGATCCGCCACGGACGCCTACATCAGAGGGGTCGCCGGAAAGTCGCCAGCCGACCAGATCGCCGACGCGAAGGCGCTCCTCGACGCCGGAACCATCAATCAGGACGAGTTCACACGGCTCAAATCGAAGGCGCTCGCCTGATCTGACGATTCGTCAGGGGCGCGGCGCTAACGACGCGCGAATGCGACGCCAGAAGTCCGGACCCGCGTCCGCCGCCAGCGCAACCTCGTTGATATGCGCCTGGCGGCGCAGTTCTTCAAAACCCAACGTCGTGTCGATGAGCCCCGCATCATAGAAGTACTGATCGATCCAGCCGTTGAATAAATGACGGATGTCGAACTGGCTCGCGCGCCCCGCGGCGTTCGCGTAACGCACGATGTTGATCGTGCAGCTGTTGCTCAGCAGGTGATAGAACTCCGGCTGATCCGCCAACTCGTTGATTCGGTCGAGGTAGATCGACAAGAGCTGGCGCGCGTTCTCGCGGGGTACACGAAGCTTGTACAGAAATACATCCTCGTTTCGGTAGTTTGTGCGCACGCGCACGAGGTCGCTCTCGTCGCCCACGACATAGATCAGCTCGTATTGCTTGAAAAGCGACGCCAGCGGGTCATAACCCTCGCTCGCCTCCGGCCGCGTTTCGATGGATACGCTGAGCGGCGGCGCATTGTCGAAGATAAAACTCACGAACGTGTGCCCGATCGGCCCCATCACCCAGAACGAGAGGTAGAAATCCACGCCAATCACGTGCGCGAGAGACACTTCACGCGCTTCGTATCGCACCGTGAAATCTTCGCGGCTGCGGTATTCAAAATTGCGAACGCCCGTGATACGCACCCGGTCGCCGTCGATGAATGCCCGCGGCATGACGGCCACATCGGTACGCCACTCCCGGTCGTGCGAAGGAAGAATGAAGTTCCACCACACGAGGACCCCGAGGAACGCGACGGCGAACGCCCACGACATGTGCGGCCTGCGCGTCAGCCACAACGCCCAGACACCGAACGCGGCAAAGACGATGGCCAACGCAAGCCGCGCCCACGCCCACGGCAGATTCGAAAAATAGATCGCGAGCGTCGCCCATCCAAGCAGCACGACGCGGCTCAGAAATCCAATTGCCTTGATCAACCAGCCGAGAGGTTTCCACGGCCAGTTGGACAGAACACTGCGTTGGCGCGATTCAGCGTGCGTCATGGGTCGAGACTTCGTCGCTAATTGACGGTAGGCGGACGCGGCGGCGCGATCGGGACAGTCGGGACCGTAGGCGGACGCGGTGGCGCGATCGGAACAGTCGTTGCGCCTGCGACTCGCATCAGATGAAATGTCGTCGGGTCGCTTTCGATGATCACACTGCCGGCGCGATCGACGACACGCGCGCGCGCCGTACGCGTTCCGCGATCGACATTCGCCAACTCGAATACACCGTTCACGGCTGCGATCTGCATCGGTGAGCCGTCGAGCAGCAGCAACAGTGTGTGATCTGACCGAAGTTGTGGGGCGATGGAGAACTCGATGCGCACGTTGCCTGCGTTGTCGCGAATGGTGGCGTCGTTGGCCGGAGAGACCACTCTGAGTTGGGTGTAATAACCGCGACTGGTCGCCGCGGACGTGCTATTCGCCTGCGGTGCGGGGGCCCGTACCGCGGGGACGGTATTCACCTGCGGCACGGTGACTTCAGTGGATTGGGTTTGGCCGGTCCGATCGACGGGGGCGACATCGGTGAAAACGACGTTGCCGTTCGCGTCGACGGTGCGGAAGATCTGTCCGGACGCGCCCAACGATGCGGCGGTGAAAATCAGAATCAGTGCCAGCCGGATGTGCATGAGGAAACCTGCGTTGACGAGGCGGCTAATATGCGGCCGCGCGATGGAGAAAAGAACCCTTAAGTCCGTAAGTCTCAGGCAACGACACCATCCGCGCGCAACTGCGCGACAGCGCTGTCATTCAAGCCGAGCTCGCGCAGCACTTCATCCGTGTGCTGACCAAGTTCCGGAGACGGCCGATGCAGCGACGACGGCGTCGCTTGGAAGCGTCCCGGCGGCCGTGGCTGACGCAGGCGGCCACCGCGCGGATGTTCGTACTCGACAAGCGCGCCCATCGCGCGGATCTGCGGATCATCGATCACCTCATCGCGGCTGTTGATGCGCGCCCACGGCACATCCTCCGCGTCGAGGCGCGCGCAGATCTCATCGGTGCTGAACGCTGCATAGGCATCCGTCAACAACTGCCGCAACTCGGCCATGTTCGTCTGGCGCGCCGCCACGGTTGCAAAACGTTCGTCCTCGAACAGGTTCGCCGTACCCAGCGCGCGGAACGCGCCCGCCCATTCGGCCGGTTTGACGGGCATGACGGCGACGTAACCATCGCGTGTGCGGCGCAGTAATGCGGCGTGAGAGAAGTAAGGCGCGGGCTCGACGTCGTCGCCCACAAGGCCATGACGGCTCATCGAGTCGGGCCACAGGAAAAACAGGCTCGCGTCGATCATCGAGATCTCGACCCGCTGGCCAACGCCGGTGCGTTCGCTCGCGAACAGCGCGGCGGTGATCGACTGCGCGGCTGTCATCGCCGTCACCTTGTCAGCAACCAGGGTATTGATCATCGTCGGCTCCCCGGTATCCACCGACTGCAGATCGGCAAGACCCGTGATCGCCTGGATCACCGCGTCGTACACCCGCCGACTTGCGTACGGACCATCCGCACCGACGCCGTTGATCGAAGCCACGACGATGCGCGGATTGATCGCCGCGAGCACGTCATACGCGAGACCAAGCCGCTCCATCACGCCCGGACGGTAGTTCTCGATAACGGCATCAGCAGTGCGCACCAGATCGAGCAGCAGCGCGCGGCCGGCGGGCTTTTGCAGATCGATGACGACGGAGCGTTTGTTGCGGTTCATCATCGAGAATGATGCCGATACGCCATTTCGATTCGGCGCTGCCTGCCTCGTGACGTCGCCGCCCGGCGCCTCCACCTTGATCACATCGGCGCCCTGATCGCCGAGGATCGACGCGCAGATCGGTCCGGAATAGATGTTCGTCAGATCGATGATCCTGACGCCACTCAAGGGTCCTGTTGGCGCCATCTGCATCACCTCCACAATGGGTTCGCCGGCGGCAATGGCGGCCCGGCTGCAACTTTTTCGCACTCGGCCTTGAGGTCGTAGTACGGCGCGACTTCATCGACGCAGTCGGGCCAGTGCTGCGTCGTCAGCCAGTAGTCGACGAGACCCAAACGCGCGCAGAGTTTGACGAAGCGCGGATCGCGGCGGAATTCCGAGAACGTGCTGATAAAGAGCATGCCGGGCCGATAGGCATCGGTCCCCATCACATCCCGATCGGTTCCGGCGGGTCCGAATTTTGCCGTCGCGGCAATTGCGTGGGCCTCGTCCAATGCTCCCACCTGGGCGGCCAGCTGAAGCTGGACGAAGTCGGCGTAACCGGACGCCTCAAAGCGCCGGCGCGCCGACTCTATCGGTCGGCGACGCGATGTCGGCGACGGATTCCGCATCACGGATACAAGACCCAGAGCACCTCGTTCGTATTCCCTCAGCGGAAACTGCGCGAGGCATTGAATCGGTCTGTGGTCCGGACCGCCATGCAGCGTGTGGTCGATGCTTCAACGCTCGATGACGGTGCC
>CAYUMA010000920.1:0-2902 GCA_964445675.1 uncultured Pseudomonadales bacterium
GCCGCGATCGCGACCAGCGCGAGCGATGAGGAAGGAAGCGGCGGCGATGCCGGCGCCGAACGCCCGCCCGACATCGACGTGCGGCGACGCAGCGACGCGCGCGACACACTGGCGCGCCGACTCGACATGGAACGCAACAACGTGCGCCACGCGCTCGGTGACGACGGCAAACCGGTCGGCGTCAGCTTTCTGTATGACGAGTGGGATACGAACGCACAACAGTATCTGCGCGGCTGGTGCCGCCTGTATGAGCGCCGCGCCGAAGCCGGCGATACAACCGCAGTCGCGGATCTGCTGCGGCGTATCGCGCCGCACGAGCAGCGGGTGCGCAGGCAATTTCAACAGCTGCCGCTGCAGGCGTATCAGCGCACGCGGCGCGTGCTCGACGGCGAAGAGCTCGACTGGGATCAGATCCTCGACCATCAGATCGATCGCCGTCGCGGCGCGGCGCCCGACGAACGCGTCTATCAGCGCCGCGATCGCATCACGCGCGACGTCGCGGCAGTGTTTCTGATCGATTTGTCCGCGTCGACCGACGATCCCGTATTGCCGCCCGAGCCCGGCCCGTTGACGCCAAACGCGGACGACGATGATCCCTTGTGGCAGCCGGCGGCGCGCGCCGATCGCAACGCACCACCGCCGCGTCGCATCATCGACGTGCTGCGCGATTCGATCGCGTTGATGGCGCGTGCACTCGACACCCATGGCGATGCGTTCGCCGTTTATGGATTCTCCGGCTACGGTCGCGACTGCGTCGAGTATTACGTCGCGAAAGAGTTCACCGAGTCGTTCCGCGGTGCAAGCCTCAAGGCACTCGTTGGGATGCGGCCGCGGCGCAGCACGCGCATGGGTCCGGCAATCAGGCACAGCACGGTCAAACTCGGCCGCACGGGCAGTGCGTTGAAAGTGCTGATCATGCTGTCGGACGGCTTTCCGCAGGATTGCGACTATGGCCCGGACCGCAGCGATCACGAGTATGGCGTCGCCGACACCGCGCAGGCCCTGGCAGAGGCTGCCAGAGCCGGCGTGCAGACATTCTGTGTGACGGTGGACCGGTCAGGGCACGACTATCTCAAACGTATGTGCCCCGACGATCGCTACCTGCTGATCGAGGACATCGAGGCGCTGCCCGATGCCCTCACGAAGGTGTATCAGAAGTTGACGGCGTAGCGGCAAGGCGGCCCGCGGCGGGCTGCGTTCTCAGTCGTCGCCGCCAAACACGCCCAGCAGGTGCAGCAGGCTCGTAAAGAGGTTGTAGATCGAGACGTACAAGCCGACCGTCGCGCGGATGTAGTTGGTCTCACCGCCGTTGACGACGCGACCTGTCTCGAACAGGATCGCGGCGCACGCGAACAACACGATGCCGGCCGAGATCACGAGTGACAGCCCCGCGATCTGCGTGAAATAGTTCAGCAGAATCGCGCCCATCAACACGAAGAACCCGGCGACCAGAAAGCCGCTCAGGAAGTTGAAGTCTTTGCGCGTCGTCAGCGCGTAGAGCGACAAGCCGATGAACGCGCCGGACGTCAGCGCCAAGGCCTGACCGACGAGTTGTGGTCCATGGGGCATCTTCAGATACAGCGCCAGCAATGGTCCCAGCGTGTAGCCCAGGAATCCGGTGAACGCGAATACGGCGAGCAAACCCCATGCGCTATTGGCGAGACGGTGCACGACGAACAGCAAGCCGAAGAAGCCGATCAACGTCGGGAAGAACCCCAGGTACGGCGCCTGCGTCGCGACCGCGACGTACGTCACAACCGAGCTGAACGCCAGCGTCAGCCCGAGCAGCAGGTAGGTATTGCGCAGCACACGGTTGATCTCGATCGCGCCGACGACCGAGCTACCCGTAGTCCTCAATTCAGCCATTACAACCTCCGAAATTTCGCATCTGTCCCCTGTATAAGGCATGCCCCGTCGATAATCAATGGACGACCTGCGCCCGAGAACGGCGAGTCGGGGGTATGATTCGAACAGGTCGTCAGCGGGAACCGTCGTGAATCACAACCAGATCAAGCAGGCGCTGCTGGCGCGGAAAGACGAACTACTCGAGCGACACAGCCGCATCGCACGCAAAACGCGACACCGCGACGAACCGCTGCCGCAAGACTTCGCCGAACAGGCCGTCGAACTCGAAAATCAGGAATTGCTCGAGGCGCTCGACGTGGAGGTCGCCGAAGAGCTGCGTCAGATCACGCGGGCGCTGCATCGGATCGAATCCGGTGAATACGCCTCCTGCACATCCTGCGGCGTCGACATTCCGACCGCGCGTCTCGAGGCGCTGCCGACGACGAGCCTGTGCGTCGACTGCGCGACCGAAGCCGAGCGGCACTGAGCTTCGCGGTACGAGCGATCAGCTCGGGTCCATCAACAATTCATAGCAGCGGACGCGATCGCGAAATTCGTGGGTGATGCTCACGACGACGAGTTCTTCCGCCTGACAGCTCGCGGCGAGCGTTTCGAGTTGTGCTCGGACGACGTGCTTGGTACCGAGAATCTGATGCTCGCGGCGCGTCGCAATCCGCTCCCGCTCGGCGAGCGTCGGTTGGTGCGCGAGCGCTTCCGCCGGCGACGGGAACGGCCCGAACTCGCCGCGTTCGACGCGCAATCTCCACAGATCCCGGCACTGTGCCATCACTTGCGCCGCGGCGTCGGTGTCGGCACACAGCACGAACACGCCGAGGCTCACACGCGGCGCAGGACAGGCGGTGGTGGGACGAAAATTGTCTCGATAGATCTGGCAACTCGACTCGGCCGCGTGCGGAGAAATGAAATGCGCAAACGACAGCGGTAAGCCGAAATGCGCAGCGAGGCGCGCGCCGTCCTCACTCGACGCCAGCATCCAGATTTCGGGTGTCGTCGTTGGTACCGGCGTTACGCGCACCGCATCGAGCGCTTCGGTGTA
>CAYUMA010000921.1:0-2320 GCA_964445675.1 uncultured Pseudomonadales bacterium
GATGCCGCAGCGACGAGGCCGAGCACGATGCCGGCTATGATCAACAAAACCATCATCGACGAGATATTCCCGCGAAAGTTCGCGCGAATTCTAACCTATGCGCACTGGCGCGGCATGAGGGGTGTCCCCTAGCGATCATCCGCCACCCACACGCATCGCACGATGCAACGACTTCTCCCAACGTCGATTCGCGCTCATCCACTCTTCGGGCCGCGCGGAAATCCATTCCTCCATCAGCGCGTTCAGTTGCCGAGCAACTGCGATCGCCTGCGCCTCCTGGTCGGCTTCCTTGCAATCGAGCGCGAGCGGCGGATAGATGATGACGCGAAACCGCGCCTCGCCGAGGCGCTCGGAACGCACCGGCACGATGTCGCAGCCATAACGCTGCGCCATCCGCGCGGGCGTCAACGTCGTGCGCATCGGGTGGCCGAAGAACGCTACCGGGACACCGTCGGGCATCGATAGATCGAGCAGCATCCCGATGCTGCCGCCGCTACGCACCTGCTTGATCAGCGCACGCATCGATTCACCGCGCCCGAGCATCGTGCAACCCAACTGCGTGCGCGCGCGCTCCATGAGCTTCCCAAGATGCGGGTTCTGCAGCGGAGCATGCAACGCGAGCAGCGGCACGCCTGCACGCGCAACCGCGAGTGCCATGATTTCCCAGTTGGAGAAATGCGCACCGACGAAAATCGCCTGACGTTCGCGGCGCCGGTACACGTCGAGATTGCAATGATCGACGAGTTCGAGCCGCGCGTCCGCGTCGGCACGCGCGATGCGGTCGAGCTGCGGATACTCCCCGAACACGAGTCCAATGTTGCGCCAGGTGCGCAACGCCAGCGCCTCGACCGCTGCCGGTTCCAGGTTCGGAAACGCGATGCGCAAATTTTCCTTCACCATCAGCGCCTTCGCCGATCGCGGCCCCAACGCGCCGACCACGTAGCGGCCGACGCGTGCTGAGGTCTCCGGCGACAGCGCACGGAACAACCACCAGAACAGATGCATGATTGCGGCTTCGAACGCGAACAGCAGGCAGCGCAACCACCCATGGCGCTTTGCGTGCTCGTCCAATACGTTCGTGAAGATCAGCCGCGCCATTGTTCCTCGGCGGCGCGCTCCACGTCCTTCGGCCAGCGCCGCGCAAGGCACAACCACTCTCCCGGGGTCGCGCGGATCCAATCCTCGAACAACACGTTGAGCTGCGCCGTCATGTCGCGCGCTTGCAGCGCGGCGCTGGCGTTCGGATCGTGCGGTCGCACCGGCGGATATAGCGTGATCCTGAAGCGACCAGAAGGCAGGCGTTCGGCACGTACCGGCACCAGTTCGCAGTCGAAGCGCAACGCCAGCCGCGCCGGAACCGTGTTGGTCGCCATCGCGTGCCCAAAAAACGGAATCATCTCGCCGCCGTCGAGGCGCACGTCCGAACCGAGCCCGACCTTCCCGCCACGCGCGAGCTCGGCGATCAACGCGCGCATGCTGTTGTCGCGCGAGAGGAGTTGCACGCCCAACTCGCCGCGCAGACGCAGCAGCAGCGCGTGCACCTGCGGATTGGATTCGGCCGCATAGACGATCGCCAACGGAAATCCAAAGTGGCCGGCGACGAAGTTCGTCAGCGTCCACGGGCCGATGTGCGCGGTCACGAGCACCGCCGGCCGATCTTTGTCGCGCAAAAACTCGAGCTCCGGCGCAGCAACGAATTCGAGGCGCCGATCGCGCTCCTTCAAGATCCGCGGCAGCTGCGCGATCTCGGCGAGCGCGACGCCGGCGTGGCCGAAGATGTCGCGCATCAGACGCGCCAGCTCGTCATCATCGAGCTGCGGAAATGCGACCCGCAGGTTGCGCACCACGCGAAGACGCGTCGACGTTCGCGGGCCAACCCCGGCGAACAGCCAATACGCAAGCGCTGTTGCGCGCTCGAGCGGCAGGACCCGCAACACCCAGACCAGCGCGCCGATCGCCGCGGCTTCGATGCGCCAACCGATACGATTGAGTTCGGGCCGTTGCTTCGCGAGCGTTCGCGAGAAGAAGTAGTACTTAGCCACGCGCGATCACTTCGATAGCGATCCCAGGATCCCTCGGATCAGCTTACGTCCCAACGAGCTCCCGATGGCGCGGGCGGCACTGGTCAACATCGCTTCGCCGGCCGACTGGCGCGAACGCGAAGATTTAATCGCAGGGACCGGCTTCTCGACTCGGGCGGACGCCGCGGCGGCGCTGCTTGCCTGCGCGGCGCGCGCTTTCAAGATCTCGTATGCGGATTCACGATCGATGTTCTGCTCGTATTTGGCGCGCAGCGGCGAGCGCGCGATCCGCTGCGCAC
>CAYUMA010000922.1:0-3168 GCA_964445675.1 uncultured Pseudomonadales bacterium
CACGCAGTGCCGCGACGCCGCGATCGAGCTCGCGCAGGTTGCGGTTCAGCGCGCCATAGTCCGCCGCCTGATTGGCGTGGGTGTCCCAGCCGGCGGTCTCGAGCATCGCGACGCGCGGCCCCTGCGGTTTGGCGAGGAAGCCGCCGGCGGCCGCCATCAGATCGGGGAACTGCGCGGCCGTGTCGGCGTCCGTGGTCATTTCGTGCGCGCTGCGCGCGCGTCAGCGCCGCGTCGAGTGTCGGATCGGCCGCATACATCGCCGCGATCCGCGCAATCGTGTCGCTGTTCGGCTGCGGCAGGATCGACGGAAACCACGACGTCACGACGGCATCGCCGCGCATGATGACCGGCATCGTCTGCGCAATCGCGATGCCGGCATCGTCTGTTGCGTGCGGCAACGCCGATAGCGCGCGATTGAGCCAGCCGGAGGTCAGCAGATACGGAACCGCCGAACCGTTCTCGAGCACGTTCTGTGCCTCGAAGTGCGAGCGGCCGTGGTAAGCGACGCATGCGGCGTGTATCGGCAGCAGCGATTTTTCGCGGTACAGCGAGGCAAACACGTTGAGGCTCGGATGCAACGCAAAATCCGTATCGAGACGGATGGCGCCACCTGGGCTACCCGGAGGCGGTGTTGCGATTCCCGCGCGAGCTGCGTCGAAGTTCGGATCGCCGTACGCGGGCAGCGCAGCGAGGCCGTCCATGCCGCCGCGCTGCACGATGACGACGAGGCGGCGGTCGGTGGCGGGACTTGCGAACGTGATGCGCGGCATTGCCCCCGCAGCGACCGCGAGGCCGACACCGGATTTCAACAACGCGCGTCGGTTCGTAGTGATCATCGGCGCATGAACTCCGGTGACGTGAGCAGGAGCGCGAGGCCTTGCGCGGGACTCTCGGCGCGGCTAATTGCGGTACGCGTAGTCGCGGACAATGTGGCGCCGAACACCGCCTGCGCATAGACATCGGGTTGGGCAATCGCGCCGGCCAGCGCGCGTCCGGCCAGTTGCGCCCACTCGATGCGCTTCCAGACGCCGTCCGGCGACAACCAGGTGTCCTGCTGATCGCTCCAGCCGTCGGGGCCCGGCGCCATGTACGGACGCTGACCCATCGCGCTCAGGCTCGCGATGACCTGTTGATCCTTCAGCGGCGGGCCGCCGAGCGTCCGCACGGCTGAAATCAGATACTCCTCGGGCGCCTTCAGTTTTGTGCGCGACTGCGCCCACACTTGCGGTGCGTCGACGAGCGCGCGGGTGACCGCGCCGAGATCGCCGTCCGTATCGCGAAACACCGTTGTCAGGTGGTCCACGGCCGCGGGCTCTGGTGAGTCGGCGATGAAATGGCGCGCGAGCTTCGTCGCGATGAAGTGCGCGGTGGCGGGATGCCGCGCGAGGTCGTGCAACACCGCTTCGCCTTGTTCGACGCCGCCGGCGGGATACGTCTGACCGAGCACGCTGTGGTCGCCCGGTTCGTGCGCATCTGCGTTGAAGTAGAAGAGATCGTTGCCGATGCCGACCCAGCGCGCGGCGAAGCGCCCAAGCTGACGCGGCGTCAGCACCTGCCACCCAGTGATGATGTTGGCGAAGTGCGTGACGTCGGCTTGGTCATAGCCGCCGTGCACGCCGACCGTGTGCAATTCGAGGATTTCGCGCGCGAGATTTTCGTTGAGTCCGGTCGGGTTCGGAAATGCCGCGGCCGCGCCCGATCGTTGCGGCGGATCCCGCGCCCAGCGCGAATGCGCGCCGATGCTCTGGGTGTTGTCGAGGTAGATCAGCATCGCCGGGTGTTTTGCGACCGCGAGCAGCATATCGACGAACTTGCCGGTGACGAACGGGCGTATCGCGTCGCGTTCGAACGACGGCGGCAACGCGATCGCGATGGGTTTGACGCCCGAGACCGTGAAGTGGTTGGACCAGAAATGCACCAGGCGTTCGAACACCGGTGTCGTGCTGCCGACGGCGGTGTCGAAGCGCGCTTTGACGGCGGTTGCATAACGCGGATACAGCGCCTTCACGTACGACTTCTCGACGCTGGCGGACATCGCCGCGCCAAGCGTCGACGCGTCCGGCGCGGCGATTTCCTTGCGGTAATCGCGCAGCCATCGGAAAAACGCGAGCTGATCATCGAGCGTTGATGGCAACTTCGCGAGTGGGGCCGGCAACGTCCGCTCCGCGAAGATCTGCTGCTTGACCCAGCCGCGCGGGTCGGATGCGATCGCCGCCACTTGATCGGGGCTTGCGCCATAGCCAAAACGGTTGGCGGCGACGACGGCATCCTGGGTGATCATGACGGCTTCACGCACCTGTACGGGAGCCAACAAAGTCAGCGACTTTGATCATACGCGCGACCCACCGACATCCGTCGTCGCCTCTCATTTCTCAGCGCGTCCGCATCAGACATTCCTGCATTGCGGATGCGACCAGCGTGCCGTCGGCCTGGTACACCTCGCCGCGACTATAGCCGCGGGCCGCCGCCGAGGACGGACTGTCGAGGTCGTACAGCAGCCAATCATCGACGCGTACATCGCGGTGAAACCACAACGCGTGGTCGAGGCTTGCGCGCTGCATGCGGCTGCGATCGATGCGGCCGTGCGGCAGCCGGGCCGTCGACATCAGGTCGGAGTCGGATTGGTACGTCAGCAGGCACGCGTGCAACAGCGGATCGTCGGCAAGCGCGCCGTTGGCGCGAAACCACACACGCTTGTTCGGCGCGCGCGGCTTACCTTCGCGATGGCTGCGCCAGTCCTCCATGAACGCGATGAACGCGGTGCGTTGCAGCGCCGCCGGAATGCGCACCGGTGGCGTGTGGTGCGGCGTTCGAGCCTGATGCGACAGGCCCGTCTCGGGCGTCTGGAACGACGCCGACATTTCGAATATCGCCTGCCCGCGTTGAATGGCGACGACGCGGCGCGTGGTGAACGAACGACCGTCGCGAATTCGATCGACCTCGTAGAGGATGGGGATCGTAGGGTCACCCGGTCGCAGGAAGTACCCGTGCAGCGAATGCACCATCCGATCGGGTTCGTCGATGGTGCGGGTGGCGGCTACCAACGCCTGGCCGGCCACCTGGCCGCCGAACACGCGTTGGCGGTTCTCATCGGGCGATCGGCCGCGGAAGATGTTGACCTCGATGGCCTCGAGGTCGAGCAGGGTGACGAGATCGTCGAGCGCAGTC
>CAYUMA010000923.1:0-12041 GCA_964445675.1 uncultured Pseudomonadales bacterium
TGATCGGGCTGACGCGCGCGAACGAATTGCTGCTGACCAGTCGTGTATTTCGATCGGAGGAAGCGCTCGCGTGGGGTCTCGTCAACGCGCTGTATCCGGTCGATGCGTTGCTGGAAGAAACGTACGCTTTCACGCGCAACATGATCGCGACGGTGTCACCGAACTCGCTGAGGCAAACGCGCTGGCAGGTCTATCGTGATCTGCATCGCGACGTCGGCAGTGCGGTGCGCGACTCCGAGGCGTTGCTCGACTCGATGGTGCGAGAACGCAATTACGCGGAGGGTGTCGCGGCGTTCGTCGAGAAACGGCCGCCGCGTTGGGTCCCCGACGCCGGCGACTAGCCACGTTCGCTCGCGCTACGGCTGCAGCACCACCTTCAGCACGTTCTCTTTGTGTCCCGCGAACACGTCGTAGCCGCGGGGACCTTCCGACAGCGGCAGCCGGTGGCTGATGATCACCGTCGGGTCGATGCGTCCGCGCTCGATCAGCGGCAGCAGCTTCGGAATGAAGTTCTGTGGATTCACGAGCCCGGTGCGCAGCGACAGGTTCTTCATGAACATCAGATACCACGGCAGCGTCGCGGTCGGCTCGGTCAGCACGCCGATCACCGCGATGCGGCCGCCGGGCGCGTGACCATCGCGGCCTGATTGATCAGGTCGACGCGGCCGACGGCTTCGATCGCTGCGTCCGCACCGAGCCCGTGCGTCATCTCGAGCACCCGCTCGGTGACGTTCTCCGTACTCGGATTCACTGTGTCGCAGCCGAGGCCTCGCGCGCGCGTCAGCCGCCCGTCGTCGAGGTCGATCGCGATCACGCGCGCCGCACCGCGTAGTCGCGCGCTCATCTGCGCGAACGTGCCGACCGGCCCGCAGCCGAACACCACGACGGTGTCGCCCGGGCGCACGTCCGCCATCTCCGCGCCCATGTAGCCGGTCGGCAATATGTCGGTGAGGAACAGCGCTTGTTCGTCGGTGAGTTCGTCCGGCACCCGAAACAGATTCGTGTCCGAGAACGGCACGCGCACGGCCTCGGCTTGTCCGCCCGGAAGCGCGGTCGAGAAACCGAACACGTTGCTACCGCCCCCTTGCGTCATCGTCAGGCGCCCGCTGTACACGCCTTGCCGGCACAACGCGCACTCGCCGCAGCCGACGGTGCACGACGCGAGCACGCGATCGCCTTTGTTGAAGCCGCGTACGCCGCGTCCGGTCTCTTCGACGATGCCGAGGAATTCGTGCCCGACGGCGAAGCCGCCCGACGCGCCGAGTCCTTCGGGCAGTCCGCCGTGCCAGAGGTGCAGATCGGAACCGCAGATCGCCGTGCACGCCACGCGCACGATCGCATCGGATTCGTGCGCGAGCTTCGGGTCCGGCGCGGTTTCGTAGCGGACGTCGTGTTTGCCGTGGTAGACGATGGCCTTCATGCCGGTTGCTCCTGTTCGCGTTTCGGATCGTGCATTGTGGCCCGAGATTCGGATCCTGTTCGGCCTACTGGTTGGGCCTGAAGCTGTCTGCGCTCGCCTGACGCCACCAGTTCTGCCACCCGCCGTCGCCGTGATCGTCCAGCAACTGTCCCGGGGCAAGCCACTCGTACGCGCGATCGAGGGTCGCGGTTACGTCGGAAGAAACGCGCCGATTGATATGCCGCGGCCGTAACTGCGACGGATGATCGAGACCCGATGCGGCGACCAGTTCCATCAACGCATCTACCGTGTGACGATGGAAGTTCGCGACGCGCACGGCTTTGTCGTCAACGACGAGCGCGCGCTGGCGCAAGTGATTCTGCGTGGTGATGCCGACGGGGCATCGATTCGTGTGGCACTGCTGCGATTGCAGGCAGCCCAGCGCAAACATGAATCCGCGCGCGGAGTTGCACCAGTCGGCGCCCATCGCCATTGCGACCGCAATGTCGAAGCCGGAGATGATCTTGCCGCTGACGCCGATCTTCAGCTGCTCGCGCAGCCCGCAACCGATCAGCGCATTTTGTGCGAACCACAGCGCGTCGCGCCGGGGCATGCCGACGTGATCGGCGAACTCGACGGGCGCGGCGCCCGTCCCGCCTTCTTTGCCGTCGATCACGATGAAATCCGGATAGATGCCGGACGCGAGCATCGCCTTGCAGACGCCGAGAAATTCCCACTTGTGGCCGATGCAGAGCTTGAACCCCACCGGTCTGCCGTGGCTTAAGTCACGCAACTGCGCAACGAACTCGAGTAGCCCGCGCGGCGAATCGAACTCCTGGTGGTAGGGCGGCGATACGCAGTCCACCCCCTCGGGGACGCCGCGCACCCGAGCGATCTCGGCAGACACTTTTGCGCCCGGCAACAGGCCGCCGTGACCGGGCTTCGCGCCTTGCGAGAGCTTGATCTCGATCATCTTGACGACGTTTGTCGCGACGCGATCTTTGAAGCGCTGCGCATCGAAACGGCCAGCGCTCGTACGACAGCCGAAATAACCGGTGCCGATTTCCCAGATGATGTCTCCACCGGCTTCCAGGTGATAGTCACTGAGTCCGCCCTCGCCGGTGTCGTGCGCGAAGTTGTCGATCTTGGCGCCGCGATTCAGCGCGCGGATTGCCGCAGCGCTCAGCGCGCCAAAACTCATGGCGGAGATGTTGAGCACCGATGATGAGTACGGCTGGCCGCACTGCGTGTTGCCGATCTGCGTGCGAAAGGGCGTCGCGGCCTTTGGATGCGGCGCAATCGAATGGTCGATCCACTCGTAGCCGGTGGCGGTGACCCGGCGTTTGGTGCCGAACGGAATCGTATCGACCGCATTCTTCGCGCGCTGATACACCAACGAGCGCTGCTCGCGATCGAACGGCGTGCCGTCAGTGTCGCTCTCGACAAAGTATTGGCGAATCTGTGTACGCATCTCTTCGGCCATGCCGCGGAAGTGACCAGTGATCGGGTAGTTGCGGTAGACGCTGTGTTTTCGCTGCAACAGATCCCACGCGCCGAGAAGAACGAGCGCCAACAACACCATAGAGGGCCACACGGGCATACCCGCCATGGCCGCTGATGTCGTCGACAACCACAGGACGATGACGATCAAAAAGGGTAGATGACGACGCATCACATTCCCCCGGATGATGACGAGAGCGCGAGAGGTGCGGAAAGCTCGATGACGCTGCCCGCAAACAGCGCAAAGCCAACCCACACGTTGTTGCGAAAGGCCGCAAAACAACGCGCGGGCTCGCGTCCGCGGATCAGGCGCTGCTGATTAACGAACAACGCGGCCGCGATCGTGATACCCACGAAGTACGCAACGCCGTAGTCGAGCCGCAGTCCCAGCAACGCGAGCGAGATCACGGTCGCAGCCTGCAGCGCGGCGACGATCGCGACGTCGGCTTCACCGAACAGAATCGCGGTCGATTTGATGCCGACTTTGAGATCATCGGCGCGGTCGACCATCGCATAGATGGTGTCGTACGCGACGATCCAGAACACGCTCGCGATGAACATCAGCCATGCGGCGTCGGTCAGGCGCGCTCCGGTCGCGGCGAACGCCATGACGATTCCCCAACTGAATGCGGCGCCGAGGACGACCTGCGGCAGATGCGTCCAGCGCTTCATGAACGGGTACAGAGTCGCAATTCCGGCGCCGGCGCACGCGAGCCATTGGGTAGAGCGATTCAGAAACAACACGAGCACGAGCGCAGCCGCGAGCAACACACCAAACAGGATCAACGCATCGATCTCCGCGATCTGCTTTTGCGCCAGCGGTCGTTGCCGGGTGCGCTCGACATGCGCATCCAGATGTCGATCCGCGTAATCGTTGATGACGCATCCGGCTGCGCGCATCACGATCGTGCCCAGCGTGAAGATCACGACCAACGCCAACGACGGCCGACCGTTCGACGCAATCCACAGTGCGGCCAGCGTCGGCCACAACAGCAGCAATGTTCCAACAGGGCGATCGAAGCGCATCAATCGCAGGTAGAGCGGCAAACGTTGAGACAGGGTGGTCACAGCACTCACTCGATCCGTGCGCGTGCAATTGTAGGGCACAAGTTCGCGCGATCGCCGAGGCCCGATCATTTGCATTTTCCGCCTCGCGCAAGTAGCGTACTGCGCCTTGTAATTGGACCCCTGTGAGCGCACGCAGATGCGAAAATGGCAGTGTATCGTTTGCGGCTGGATCTATGACGAAGCCGAGGGATACCAGGATGAAGGCATCGCCGCGGGCACTGCGTGGGAAAAGGTACCCAACGATTTCGTCTGTCCCGAATGTGGTGTCAGCAAAGAAGACTTCGAGATGATCGAAGTCGGCTGAATCCCGCATCCAACCCTTGAAGTAGAACGCGCGCTAACACTTTGGCGATGGCGCACCTCGATCCCCGGATTACAGATCAGACGTTCGTGTAGTCGCCGCTTCCCGGCGACCAGGTCGCGATCATTGCCTCGCCGATGCGTGGATGCGACTGCGCGATGCGTTGGGCGAGATCTGCGGCGCGGGCCACGAGGTGGGCATCGAGCGAAAGATCCGCAACGCGGAACTGTTGTTCACCGGTCTGGCGCGTGCCGAGCACATCACCCGGGCCGCGCAGTCGCAGGTCTTCTTCGGCGATGCGGAATCCGTCGTTGCTCTCACGTAGCACTTTGAGCCGCGCCTGGCTGTGCGCCCCGAGCGGCGCCTTGTAGAGCAGGATGCAGCGACTGAGCTGCGTCCCGCGGCCGACCCGGCCCCGCAGTTGATGCAGCTGCGCCAATCCCAGGCGTTCTGGGTTGTCGATGACGATCAGCGTCGCGTTGGGTACGTCAACGCCGACTTCGACAACGGTCGTTGCGACGAGAAGATCGATGCGGCCCGCTTTGAACTGCTCCATCACCGACGCCTTCTCGCGACTCGAGAGCCGCCCGTGCAGGAGCCCAACGGACAAACCCGGCAACGTCGCCGTCAGTTCCGCGGCGGTGGTCTGCGCAGCGCGAAAGTCGAGCGCCTCGGACTCCTCGATCAACGTGCACACCCAGTAGGCCTGACGACCCTGCGAGCACGCCTGCGCGATGCGCGCGATCACTTCGGTGCGACGTGCATCGCTGACGACGTGCGTCTCCACCGGGTGGCGCCCCGGCGGCAACTCGTCGATGACCGAAACGTCCATGTCCGCATACAGCGCCATCGTCAACGTCCGCGGGATCGGTGTCGCGGTCATCACGAGCTGGTGCGGCAGCGCTCCCTTGGAGCGCAGCGCCATGCGCTGGTGCACGCCGAAACGGTGTTGTTCGTCGATGATGACGAGTCCGAGGCGCGCGAACTCGACGTTTTTCTGGAACAGCGCGTGCGTGCCGACGACCACGAGGGCTTCACCGCTGCGGATATCGGCGTCGCCGCGTGCACGATCCGCCGCGCTCATACGCCCGGTCAGTGAGCGAACCGGAACGCCGAGTGGCTCGAGCCACGACGAAAAGTTGAGGAAGTGCTGCTCTGCCAGGATCTCGGTCGGCGCCATGATTGCGGTCTGACAACCGTGCTCGGCTGCGCGAATCGCCGCAAACGCGGCGATGATCGTCTTGCCGGAACCGACGTCACCCTGGATGAGTCGTAGCATCGGTGTCGTTCGTTCGAGACCAAGCAGCACTTCCCGCGTGACTCGCCGCTGCGCGCCCGTCAGTTCGAATCCGAGTCGCTTCAGCAGCACGCGCCCGAGTTGCTGGGCGCGTGGCAGTGCGATCGTTTGTTCGGTCGCGCGCTCGCGTTGACGACGCTTCAACACGAGGATGCCGCTGATGAGTTCGTCGAGTGCGACCCGCGCGCGTGCCTCCGCTAAACCCGCGGCCGTGGCACCGATCGGGGGACTGTGCAGAAAACGCAGCGCGGCGCGCAAATCCAGCTGTGGATGCTCGGGCAGCCACGGTGCAAGATCCGGGGGCTGCCAATCATTCAGCGAACCGAGCGCCTGGCCTACGAGATCCGCGATCCGCTTTTGGGCCAGACCTTCGGTCGTCGGATAGATCGGCGTCAACCTCGGCTCCGGCGGTTCGGGCTTCTCGTCGAATGCCTTGTACTCCGGATGCACCATCTCATAGCCGTTGGGGCCCGATCGTGCCTCGCCGAAACAGCGCAGATACATTCCGGGTCGCACGGTGGCGCGTTGCCGCTCGTTGAAGTGGAAGAAGCGCAGCGTCACGAAGCCGGTGTTGTCGTTCAGCGTGACGAGCCAGCTGCGCCGCCGACCGAACGCGACTCGCGTCTCGAGAACCTCACCGATGATCAGCGCTTCCGTATTGGCGCACAGCGCAATGAGAGGCACGACGCGCGTGCGATCCTCATAGCGATGGGGGAGATTCAACAGCAGATCGAGCAGCGTATGAATTCGAAGGTTGGCGAATCGATCGCGTAGCGCCGGGCCAACGCCGCGCAGCGTTTCGATCGACGCAGTCAGCGGATACGCTTGGCTCACCTGGCGTCGGGTAGCACCAGGATGGCGTCGATTTCGACCTGCGCGCCGCGCGGCAGCTCGGCGACTCCGACCGCTGCCCGCGCCGGATAGGGCGTCGTGAAATATTCGGCCATGATCGCGTTGACGCGCGCGAAGTGGGTCAGCGACGTCAGATACACGGTCAGCTTCGCCACGTGCGCGAATGTACCCCCGGCCGCGGCCGCGACCGCGCGGAGATTCTTGAACACCTGATGGATCTGCGCATCGATCTCGGTGCCGACGAGCTGCATCGTGACCGGGTCCAGCGCGATCTGACCCGACAGGTAGACAGTGGAGCCGACGCGAACGGCCTGCGAATACGTGCCGATGGCCGCGGGCGCGTCGGGTGTGGAGACCACGGCGCGCGAACTCGAATCGCTCATTCGATGATCCTCGTGATGCCGTGAATGTTGGTCAGCACGCGTAGCCTGCGCATCACGCGCGCGAGGTGAGTCCGATTACGCACCGACAATTCCACAACGACCGTCGACAGCTCGGCGTCGCGTTCGTCGACCTTGATGTTCTCGATGCCGGCGTCCGCTGCGGTGATCGTCGCGGCGATTTCCGCGATGACGCCTTTCTGGCGATCGACCTGGATGCGCAGCGCCGTGACGTATTCACCGTCGACGTCTGCGGACCAGCGCGCCGGAATGATCTCGTTGGCGCTGCGGCGTCGAATTTCCGCCATGTTCTTGCACGTCTCGATGTGCACGACGAATCCTTTGCCGGACGACATATGCCCGGCGATCGGATCGCCGGGTACCGGATAACAGCAGCGCCCGTAGCTGATCACGAGACCTTCGGTGCCGCGAATCGCGACGGGTCCGCCGGTCTGGATGGAGATCGCGTTCGCGGCCGGATTGTCCGGCGCCAGCAATCGCTGTGCGACGATGTACGCCATGTAATTGCCCAGGCCAATGGCCTCGAGCAGATCGTTCAGCCGCCGCACGTTGAATTCCTTCAGCACTTTGCGCAGCCGCCGAAAATCCAGGTCGTTGATCGACGTGTCGGCGTTGGCCAACGAGCGATTCAACAAACGCCGGCCGAGGGCGATCGATTGTGATCGTTTCTGGTCCTTCAGGGCCTGGCGGATCGCGGTGCGGGCCTTGCCCGATACCGCGAACGTCAACCAGTCCGGATTGGGGCGCGCATCTTTCGCCGTGATGATCTCGACCGTTTGACCGCTCTGCAGTTTTGAACTGAGCGGCGCGAGGTCACGATCGACGCGGCACGCGACACAGCTATTGCCGATGTCGGTGTGTACGCCGTACGCGAAGTCGACCGGACACGCACCGCGCGGCAATTCGAAGATTTCACCTTTCGGCGAGAACACGTAAACCTCATCGGGAAAGAGGTCGATCTTCAGACTCTCGATGAACTCCAGCGAGCTGCCGGCGCGCTGCTGCAGATCGAGCAGGTCCTTCAGCCATTGGCGCGCACGCGCCTGACTGCCGGCGAAAGACGCATCGTCCGCCTTGTAGAGCCAGTGACCCGAAATGCCGTTGTTCGCGACCGATTCCATCTGCCGGGTACGGATCTGCACCTCGATCGGCACGCCGTGCATCCCGAACAGCGTCGTGTGCAGCGATTGATAACCGTTGGCTTTGGGGATCGCGATGTAGTCCTTGAAGCGCCCGGCCACCGGCTTGTACAAGTTGTGCACGACCCCGAGCACGCGATAGCACGTATCGACCCGGTCGACGACGATGCGAAAGCCGAACACATCCATGATCTCGTTGAATGGTTTGTGCTGCGTCTTCATCTTCTGATAAATCGAATAGATGTGTTTTTCGCGCCCGGTAACGTGTGCATCGATACCCTCGCGCCGCAGCGCAGTCGCCAGCGAGCGATCGATCTGCTCCATCAACGCCTTGCGGTTGCCGCGCGACGCCGCGACCGCGCGGCGGATACGATCGGCACGCATTGGATAGAGCGCGTTGAAGGCGAGGTCCTCGATCTCGATCTTCAGCGTATGAATGCCGAGCCGGTTTGCGATCGGCGCGTAAAAATCCAGTGTTTCGCGCGCGATTCGACGCCGCTTGTCCGGCCCAAGTACGCCGACGGTGCGCATGTTGTGGAGACGGTCGGCGAGCTTCACCAGGATCACGCGCAGGTCCTTCGCCATCGCGATCGCCATCTTCTGAAAATTCTCGGCCTGGGCTTCGGCTCGGGATCGGAACATCGTCTTGAGCTTACTGACGCCATCGACGATCTGCGCAACTTCGCGGCCGAATTTTTTGCCGAGCACGCGTTTGGCGATGCCGGTGTCTTCGATGACGTCGTGCAAGAGCGCCGCCATCACGGTCGGATGATCCATGCGCATCTCGGCAAGGATCGCGGCGACCGCCAACGGGTGGGTGATGTAGGGGTGTCCGGTGCGCCGGAACTGACCTTCGTGCGCTTCGCAAGCGTACTCGTACGCGGCGCGAACTTGCGCCACCTGGTCTTCGGTCAGATAACTCGAGAGTGTTGCGGAGAGGGATTCGAAAGTGGTGGGTGCTGCGACGTCATCGGCGGCGGCCTGTGCGGCAAGCCGAGACCCGAAGTACGAGTCATAGGTCGCTGCTGCTTCCTTCATGGGTGAACGTGAACGGTATGTCGAGCCGTTCATCCTCGGATCTGGCATCTTGGGCGTCAAGCATTTCGTCGTTGATCAGCCCGTCGGCGATTTCGCGTAGCGCGATGACGGTGGGTTTGTCGTTCTCGTCCGGAATCAGCGAATCGGCGCCGCGCGCGAGCTGACGGGCGCGTCGCGTCGCGACCATCACCAGCGAAAACCGATTGTCGACGTGATCGAGGCAGTCTTCGACGGTAATTCGAGCCATCTTCTTGGGTCCGTGATCGCGGGGGCGGCGGAGTTTACTGGATCGGTTTGGGCCGTGACAAGAGATCGTCCAGCAGCTGCCCGTGGCGTCGCGCCTGGCGAGTCGTGCGCAATCGCTCCGCGCGAACGATTGCCAGGAGGTCGGCGACGGCATCTTCGAAGCGATCGTTGACGATAAGGTAGTCGTATTCGTGGTGGTGCGACATTTCGATGACCGCTTCTGCGGTGCGCTTGCGGATCTGCGTCGCGTCGTCGACGCCGCGTGTCTGCAGGCGCGCGCTCAGCGTTGCCCGCGACGGCGGGACGATGAACAGGGAAACTGCTGCCGGGAACGAACCTCTGATCTGTTGGGCGCCTTGCCAATCGATCTCGAGCAATACGTCGTGGCCGGCGGCGAGTTCGCGTTCGACCGCGTCGCGCGACGTCCCGTAACTGTTGCCGAAAACCTGTGCGTGTTCGAGGAAAGCACTGGCACCGCGCATCGCCGCGAACGTGGCCTCGTCGACGAAGAAATACTCGGATCCGTCGCGCTCGGCCCCGCGGCGCGGGCGCGTGGTGTGCGAAACCGACACTTTGATGTTGCGGTCTGCCGATACGAGCGCGTTGACGAGCGTGGTTTTGCCGGCACCGGAGGGTGCCGAGACAACCAGCAGCAAACCGGATTGCGTCCCTGGCACGGTCATTCGATGTTCTGTGCCTGTTCGCGGATCTGCTCGATGACGACCTTGAGATCGACGGCCCGTTGCGTCGTCTGCGCCAGGATCGACTTTGCCGCGAGCGTATTGGCCTCGCGGTTGAGTTCCTGCAGCAGAAAATCCAGATGGCGTCCGTGCGGCCCCTCACCGGCGAGTTTCTGGCGTGTTTCCGCGACGTGAATGTCGAGGCGATCCAGCTCTTCGGTCACATCGGCGCGTTGGACCAGCAACACCACCTCCTGCTCGATGCGCTCGGGGTCTACGGTGACGCCAAGTTCGTCGATGCGTGCGCGCAACCGCGCGCGTTGGCTACCCGGGACGCCGGCAACGATCGTGCGCAGGTCCGCGACGATCTGCGTGATCTCGGTCAGCTTGGTGCCGATCAAATCGGCGAGCATCGACCCCTCGCGCGATCGGTGCGCGTCGAGCTGCGCAAGCGCGCGCTCGAAGCCGGCGATAACCTTGGCGTTCGCCGCCTGCGCGTCCTGCTGCGTTTCGGTGAGCACGCCCGGCCAACGCAGCAGCTCCAGCGGATCGGGATGTCCGGCTTCCGGTGTGTCGCGGCGCAGTTGCTCAATGGTCGCGAGCAGATGCAGCAGCACAGGGCGATTGATCTCCAGGTGTGCCGACGGCGCCGCCGCAGCGAAGCGCAGCGTGCTGTCGACCTTGCCTCGCTTCAGCTTCGATCGGATCAGATCCCGCAGCGGGAACTCGAGTTGGCGAAAAGCGTCGGGGAGCCTGAACTGGGGCTCGAGGTGGCGATGATTCACCGAGCGGATTTCCCACTGCAGCGAGCCGGAATCCAACTGAACATCAACTCGCGCGAACGCAGTCATGCTGCGAACCATCGACGGACCTCAACATATTTGGTCGCGCATTCTACCGCTCCACGGCGGTTATAATCCGCGACCGCGCTCGACAATGACCGTCGCGCCCGACGAAATGCTCGTATCAGTTGCCGGTTGCTCGTATTGAAGGAGAGATGCATGGCAGGCCCCAAGCGACCCAGTGGTCGAGTCCCCGACGAGCTGCGCAAGGTGCGGTTCACGCGCCGGTTCACGAAGCATGCGGCGGGCTCGGTGCTGGTCGAGTTCGGCGATACGCAGGTGATTTGCACCGCCTGCGTCGAAGATCGGGTTCCCCCGTTCATGCGCGGCGCCGGGCGCGGCTGGGTGACGGCAGAATACGGCATGCTGCCCGGCGCAACTCACTCGCGCTCCGATCGGGAAGCGGCGCGAGGCAAGCAGAACGGTCGCACCGTCGAGATTCAGCGCCTCATCGGCCGCGCTTTGCGCAGTGCGGTGGACACCAAAGCGATCGGCGAGCGCACGATACGCATCGATTGTGACGTCATTCAGGCGGATGGGGGAACGCGCACGGCATCGATCACCGGCGGCTGCGTCGCGCTCGTGGACGCGGTGCGCGGGCTGCCGGGAGTGGACGCGTCCAAGGCGGTCAAACACCTGGTGGCATCCGTCTCCGTCGGGGTGTGGTCCGGCGTCGCGGTGCTGGACCTCGACTACGCAGAAGACTCGACGGCAGAGACCGATATGAACGTCGTTATGCTCGATTCGGGCGGATACGTTGAAATTCAGGGAACCGCGGAGCGCGAAGCGTTTGCGGAGTCAGAACTGGCGGCGATGCTCGAACTCGCGCGCGGCGGGACGCGACGATTGTTCGAGCAGCAGCGCGCTGTGTTGGCCACGCAGTGATGAGCCGTGCCTTCGTCGGGCAGATGATCGAGCGCGGCGTGCTGCAATTTGGCGACTTCACGCTCAAGTCCGGGCGCAAGAGTCCGTACTTTTTCAACCTGGGCTCGATCGACGATGGCGTCGGGCTCGTGCTGCTCGGTAGCGCCTATGCGGATGCGCTGATGGCGTCGGGCCAGCCGTTGCCAGACGTGATATTCGGCCCCGCCTATAAAGGCATTCCGATCGCGGTTGCGACGGCGATTGCACTACAGCGCGACCATGGCAAGTCGGTTGGGGTCGCGTTCAATCGCAAAGAAGCCAAGACCCACGGCGAAGGCGGCAGTCTTGTCGGACATCCGCTACAAGGCCGCGTCCTGATCGTTGATGACGTGATGACGGCCGGGACGGCCGTCA
>CAYUMA010000924.1:0-1543 GCA_964445675.1 uncultured Pseudomonadales bacterium
ACGATCCTGTTTCTCGAACTGTTCGGCTTCTTCGCGTACTTCTGGGTGTGGCGCGGACAGACGCTCGGCATGCTCGCGTGGGACCTGCGCGTCGAAACCCAATCCGGCGAACCGATGCGCCTGCGTCACGCGCTGCTGCGTTTTGTCGGCGCGTTGCTGTCATTCGCGTGTGCAGGTCTCGGTTACCTGTGGATGTATGTGGATCCCGATCGACGCGCGTGGCCGGACATGTTATCGAAGACGTTCATCGTCCACGCGCCAAGCCGCCAACGCTGAGTTTCAATTAAACTCATGCGACCGCGCTGCGCGCCGCTCTATCACGATTGAGACTCGAGCTTATGAAGTATTCGATGAAAGCCGGAAAACTCGCTGTGTTGCGCACCGACTGCCTCATCGTCACGCCACACGCGGCGCGGGCGGTCGCGCGGGCGCTCGACGTGGAACAATACCTCGACGCGGCGAGCCTCGATTTCAGCGACAAGCCGGGCCGCACGCAATTCGTTGCACTGCCGAAGTCAACGCCGGTCCGGCGTCTGCTGGTCGTCGGCGTCGGCGGGACCGATGCACTCACGAGTGCTGATTTCCGCAAATGCGTTGGCGCAATTGCCGCCGCATTGAAAGCAGCGCCCGCGAAAGATGCGATCCTGGCGCTCGACGCGTTCAAGGTGGCCGACTACGACGGCTATCAGAAGGCGCGCGTCGCGCTCGCGTTGCTGTCGACGCAGCTGTACCGATTCGCACCACCGAAACTGCCGGACGAGACACCGCCGATGCAGCTCGCGCGCGTCGCGATTCGCCGCGAGTCACGCGACAAGACCGCCGTCGGCCGCGCGGTGCGGCACGCGCAGGCGCTCGATGCCGGTCTTGCGTTCGCGCGCGACCTCGGCAACCGACCGCCGAACGTCTGCAACCCGACGTATCTCGCGCGTGAAGCGAAAAAACTCGCGAGCCACCCCCGCGTGAAGACGAAGGTCATCGACGAACGCGCGCTCGGCGAAATGGGTATGGGCGCGTTCATGTCGGTCACACAAGGCAGCGCGACACCCGGCAAGTTGATCATCGTCGAATATCGCGGCGCAGCGGCCAGCGTCGCGCCGGTGGCGCTCGTCGGCAAAGGCATCACGTTCGACACCGGCGGCATCAGTCTGAAGCCGGGTGCCGCGATGGACGAAATGAAATTCGACATGTGCGGCGCGGCCGCCGTGCTGGGTGCGACCAAAGCGGTCATCGATGCGAGGTTGCCGATCAACCTCGTCACGCTCGTCGCCGCCGCGGAGAACATGCCGAGCGGTGACGCGAGTCGCCCCGGCGATGTCGTGCGCTCGTTGTCCGGACAGACGATCGAGATTCTGAACACCGATGCCGAGGGACGCCTCGTGCTGTGCGACACGCTGACGTACGCACAGCGCTACAAGCCGTGCGCGGTCATCGACGTGGCGACGCTGACCGGCGCGTGCGTCGTCGCGCTCGGTTCGCACGCGCACGGGCTGTTCGCCAACAACGCGGAACTCGCGACGCAGCTGCTCGAGGCCGGCGAATTCGT
>CAYUMA010000925.1:0-4493 GCA_964445675.1 uncultured Pseudomonadales bacterium
TCCGAATCCGGATTGCGTCCGAGATAAATCAAGGCCGACTCGACCACCGTGTCGCCGGCGTCGAGCAGCGCCACGCCGCAATCCTTGAAGTGCTTCACCACGGAGGGATCGAACAGCAGTTGCCAACTATCGGTGGGCGCATCGGGCATCCGCTGCTCGATCTTGTCCACGTTGAACGCAAGGCCGTTAGTACCCCACATGTACGGCACGCCGTACAGGTTGCCCGGATCGAAGCGCTCGATGCGCTTCATCAACAGCGGGTCCAGGTTGCGGTAGTTCTTCAGCTTCGCTTTCGGAATCGGCTGGTACAGGCCGCCTTCAACCTGTTTGCCGAAGAAGTTCATCGACGGTATGACGACGTCGTACCCGGACTTGCCGGCGAGCAGCTTCGCCTCGAGTACGTCGTTGGAATCCATCAGGTCATAGTTGACCTTGACGCCGGTGCTTTCCTCGAACGACGGGATCGCCTTCGCGTCGATGTAGTTCGTCCAACTGAAGACATTGACGACGTTATCGTTCGCGGCGTGCAGCGGAACGCCCACGAGAGTAACCACAGCCAGCAACACGAATTTGCGTCCGAAACGGGCACGCATCGAACGATTCGCGTCTATGGCTGTGCTCCTTCGCAAGGGGTTGTCCAACGTATCAAACGTACCGGTGATCAGCGTGGGCGAGCCATCGATCACGCACGACCCGTCACTCTGCGCGGAATCTTAGCGTCTTTTTGGGGCCGGCAACACGCGCGCCCGCGAGCGACTCTCCGCCCCCGTTAGCAGCAGACCGCACCGGAACCGGGTCACAATTGCCGCGAATAGCCTCATTTACAGTACGGACGGCTTTGTGCTACTTGTGACAAACGTATTACGGGGTATGCCATGGCGTTACAGGTCGACACGACGACGGTGAACCCGCCGTCTACCTTGCTCGCCTTGTCCGAGGGATGGCGCGCGTTGCTCGAAGCGTCGACGCTGCTACCCAGTTTGCCGTTCCTGCGCAGCATGCCGCAGGGCGACGGCCATCCTGTATATCTGCTGCCCGGGTTCATGGCCGATAGCCAGTCGACGGCCATGTTGCGGCGATGGTTGGAACGTCAAGGCTATGACGCGATCCCGTGGGGATTTGGCCGCAATCTGGGCCCGCGCGGCACTTTGATTGAACGCCTTATCGATACTGTTGGCGACGTTGCCCGTAAACATGGACGACCGGTATCGCTGATCGGACAGAGTCTGGGCGGCGTGTTCGCGCGCGAAATCGCCAAGGCGATTCCCAAACGGATCCGTCAGGTCATTACGCTCGGCGCACCGTTCAGGCAGAGCGACACGAGCGGCACCGCGCCGGCGGTGATGCGCCTGTTCGAGTTGGCGACCGGTGAAAGCGCCGACAGCATCAAACGCAGGATGGGGGACATTTCACGACCCGCGATGGTGCCTTCGACGGCGATCTACAGCCGTACCGACGGCATCGCAAACTGGCGGACCTGCATCGAAGAAGAGACGCCGCTCACCGACAACGTCGAGGTGTACGCGAGCCACTGTGGCATGGGCTTCAACCCCGCGATCTATTACGTGATCGGCGACCGTCTCGCGCAGCCCGCCGACAAATGGCGGAAGTTCGACCGCAGCGGCATGCGCTGCTTCTTGTACCCCGACGCGATTTACGCGGCGCGACGCACCCACCTCGCCGGCGCCTGAGGTCGGTCTAGCTCGGGTTTTCTTCCTTCTTCGGATCGCCAGGTTTAGACGCCGTCAGGATGCCCGACAGCAACTTCTGATAGGCCTCCCACGACTGCACGCCGCCTGTAATGATCGACCGCGTGATGCCCGCAATCAGATTGCTGTCGAGGCCTTTCTCGACCTGGCGCGTAATGCGTTCGACAACGAGCGCCTGAATCGGCGTCAGATCAGGCAGTCCGAACAAGCGTCGCAATTCCTCGGGCGTCAGGTCCAGATCAACCGACACTTTCATCCGTGGTCTCCTCGATTTCGGAACCGCGCCAAATGCTGCATCGTGGCCGTGGATTTCCGCACTGCGGCAAACCATATACCATCGTGGGCATTGGCCACGATAGTAATTGACAGGAGAATGCTGCGGTGCGGATTCTAAAAAAATACCCCAATCGGCGACTGTATGACACTCAGCAGAGCGAATACGTCACGCTCGATGATGTCCGCAAGATGATTCTCGGTAAGGACCCCGTCAAGGTTCTCGATTCGAAAACCGGAAAAGATCTGACGCGCTCGGTGCTGCTGCAGATCATCGGCGAACAGGAAGCCGAGGGTCACGAACCGCTGCTGACGAATCGTGTGCTGGAGCAGATCGTCCGCTTCTACGGCGACAGCATGCAGAGCGTGTTGAGCCGCTATCTCGAACAGAGCATGGTGACTTTTCTGGAGCAGCAGGAACTCTATCAGCGTCGGATGCGCGAAGTGCTGAACGCAAATCCGCTGAAGTTGATGCAACGCCTCGCAGATCAGAACATCAATTTCCTGCGCTCGTTGTTGCCGGGCAGCCCCGGTGCCGTGGCGACGGACACCGACACGCGCAAGGAAACGTCGCCAACGCAGTTGGCGGCGCCAGCGGCGGAGCAGGATCCTTCCAAATCGAGTCACGGCTGAGTCATCCAGCGCGGGCTTGCTACACTCGCGCAGGGTCGGGCGAAGAAATTCCATTACGGCGGGGGAGAGATCATGTTGCAGTTCATGCGACGCCTATTGGCGGCGGGGTTCGCTATTGCGCTGATCGGCGCGTGCTCCGAGGCGCCACCGCCAACGACCGCAGTCGCCGCAGCACCGGCGCCTGCCGCCACTGCCGCCGCGCCGGTGAATCCACGGGCCGACGCGATACGCAGCAAGACCCTCTCAGTAGACGGTAACCGCATCATCAACGCGGACAAAGAGCCGGGCAACTGGCTCGCGCACGGTCGCACCTATTCCGAACAGCGTTTTTCACCGCTCGATCAGATCACTGACAAGACCATAGGGGGGCTGGGACTGGCCTGGTCCTGGAACACAGGGACAACCCGCGGAATCGAAGCGACACCGATCGTCGTCGACGGCGTGATGTTCACGAGCGGTCCGTGGAGCGTCGTGTTCGCGCACGACGCGAAGACCGGCGAGTTGCTGTGGCAATACGATCCGCAGGTCCCCCGTGAACGCGGCAAGCTCGCCTGTTGCGACGTCGTCAACCGTGGCGTCGCGCTCTGGAAGGGCAAGGTCTATGTCGGAACCATCGACGGACGATTGATCGCGCTCGACGCCGGTACGGGCGAGCCCGTTTGGCAGCAGTTGACGATCGACCCGGAACGCCCTTACACGATCACCGGCGCGCCGCGCATCGTGCATGACAAGGTCATCATCGGCAACGGCGGTGCCGAACTCGGCGTGCGTGGCTACGTCACCGCCTACGACACGCAGACAGGTACGCAGGCGTGGCGCTTCTACACCGTTCCCGGCGACCCGGCGAAACCGTTCGAAGGCAAGCACCTCGAACAAGCGGCTGCAACCTGGCGCGGCGGTAAATGGTGGGAAATCGGCGGTGGCGGCACAGTCTGGGACTCGATGGCCTATGACCCAGACCTGAATCTGCTGTACATCGGCGTCGGCAATGGTTCGCCGTGGAACAGGTACATCCGCAGTCCGGGTGGCGGTGACAACCTGTACCTGTCATCGATCGTCGCGATCAATCCCGACGACGGCACGATGCAGTGGTACTACCAGACAACGCCCGGCGATACCTGGGACTACACCGCGACGCAGCACATGATTCTTGCCGATATCCAGATCGACGGCAGCTTACGCAAGGTGATCATGCAGGCGCCGAAGAACGGATTCTTCTACGTCATCGACCGCACCAACGGGGACTTCATTTCGGCAGAGGCGTACGCGCAGGTCACGTGGGCAACCCGCATCGATCAGGAGACGGGGCGGCCCATCGAGAATCCGGATGCGCACTATGCGAACGAGCCCAAAACGATTCGACCGTCGCCGTATGGTGCGCACAACTGGCATCCGATGACGTTCAGTCCAATCACGGGGCTCGTCTACATCCCGGTGCTCGACCTCGACTTCAAATACGGCCAGAACAACGCATTCAAGCATCAACCGGGTGAGTGGAACCTCGGTGTTGACATGGATCTCATGATTCCGGCGAAAACTGTTGAGGGGCAGATCACGGCGCTGCGAAATGTCGGGGGGCACCTGGCGGCTTGGGATCCCGTCAAACAGAAGGAAGTGTGGCGCGTCGACCACAAGACGTCGTGGAACGGGGGTCTGCTGTCGACGGCGGGAAACCTCGTGTTCCAAGGGCGCTCCGACGGCATGTTCGCGGCCTATGCCGCCGACTCCGGCAAGCTCGTGTGGGAAACCCCGGTACACGTGGGAATCATCGCGCCGCCAATTTCGTACGTCGTGGATGGCGAGCAGTACATCGCCGTCGCGGCCGGTTGGGGCAGCGCATTCGGGCTCGCGTCCGGAGTGCCCAAGCATCGCGACAAC
>CAYUMA010000926.1:0-10827 GCA_964445675.1 uncultured Pseudomonadales bacterium
CGCGACGTTCGCGCAGATGCTGCGCGACATCGAGTTTGCACTGCCATGGCAAAACCTCGACCGCGATGTTGCGAACATCCTGCGTTCGTTGCCCGAGGCGCGTCCGGAAATACGCCAATCGGCCGGACTCGACGTCGAAATCCTGAAGTCGGTGTTTTACCGCAACAAGGGTGCGTATCTGGTCGGGTGCCTGCGCTACTTCGGCGCTGTCTGGCCGCTGGTGTTGCCGATCCTCGTCGATGACGACGGCAAGCTCTACGTCGATACGCTGATCTGCGACGAGGACGAGTTGTCGGTCGTGTTCAGCTACACGCGCTCGTATTTCATGGTCGACGCGCCGTATCCGTACGCGCTCGTCGACTACTTGTGCGCGTTGCTGCCGGGTAAGAAGCGTTCCGAGATCTACACATCCATCGGTATGCACAAGCACGGCAAGACCGAGTTCTACCGGGGTTTCCTGACGCATCTGGCGCGCAGCAAGGATCAGTTCATCATCGCGCCGGGCGTCAAAGGCATGGTGATGACGGTATTCACGCTGCCGTCGTATCAGACCGTCTTCAAGATCATCAAGGACCGCTTCGCACCGCAAAAAGACATCACGCGCGCCCAGGTCAAACAGAAGTACTCGACCGTCAAGACGCACGACCGCGTCGGTCGTATGGCGGACACGCAGGAATTTGTTCGCTTCGCGCTGCCGCGCGCGCGGTTCGCGCCGGCGTTGATCGACGAGCTCACCGCAGTAGCCGCGTCATCGATCACTCTCACCGATGATCTCGTCATTCTCGAGCACGTCTACACCGAGCGGCTGATGATGCCGCTGAATCTCTACATCGAGGACGCGACGGTCGAGCAGCTGCGCGAAGTGCTCGACGAATACGGCAACGCGATCAAACAACTCGCCGCCGCGAATATTTTTCCCGGCGACATGCTGCTGAAGAACTTCGGCGTGACGCGGCACGGGCGCGTCGTGTTCTACGACTACGATGAGATCAGCTATCTGACCGACGTGAACTTTCGCGCACTGCCGGCGCCGCACAATCAGGAGGAGGAGTTCTCCGCGGAACCGTGGTTCAGCGTCGGCACGCAGGATGTGTTTCCCGAAGAGTTCCGGCGGTTCCTGTTCGGGCGGCCCGAGATCAAACGCATGTTCACTGAGATGCACGGAGAATTGTTCGATCCCGGCTACTGGCGAGGGTTGCAGCATGCGATCCGCGCCGGCGAGGTGATGGACGTGTTTCCGTACCGCCGCAAAAAACGGTTTGTGCGCAACCCCGCGCGCGCGAACGCGGTATGAGTCTCACATCCGGTCGATGAACACGTGTTCCTTGCCGAACCAGATGTTCGAGCGTTTGAAGTCGATGAACTTGCTCTCGTCCTCGATAGCGCGGCGGCCCCCCGCGGACGCCTCAGGACCGACGCGCTGTATGCCATGATCGAACCAGAGTTCCGCATGACCCATGTACGAGGGAACGACAGTGCCGCGAGCGGCGCGCAGTTCGTTCTCCAGCGCGACTTCGAAACGATGCACCTGCACGTATCGCAGGATGCCACCGGCGCTCGCCTGCGATCGAATCAACGGTCCGTGACTCGTCCGCCAATACATTTGCGCGGCTTCATCGCCGAGTTCGGCGCGCGAGCGTAGCGGATAGTAGAGTTTGACGATGCTGCTGCGTTCCCGCGCGACGATGTTCTCCGGTGTCGGATTGACCTGCGGATATTCGTGCGCAAACCACAACGGCGAGTTCGGCAGGTCGATGAAACGCCGTTCGTCTTCCAGCAGCGCAGCACCTGCGGCGCGCCCCGCCTCGGTCGCGAGCGCACGTAGCAGCACGTCTTCCGACTCCCACCACAGTTCCGCAGTACCGTCGTAAGGCGGCTCCATGCCGCCGCGCGCCGCCGCCATCGGTTCAGTCAGCGGGTGCTCGATGCGATGCACCTGCACATACTTCAGTGCGCCGATGTGCTGCGCGTGACTCGCGACCAACGGGCCGTGATCTTCGCGCCAGGTCTTGTGAAACTCTGCCAGCGATAGTGTCGGTTTGCGACGCAACAGAAAAACGATGCGGATCATGCCTGCTCTCCCCCGATGCAAATCAACACGAAGGATATCCGATCGGGCCGGCCGGTTGACCGCGGTGCAACGAAGTTGGCAGATTGCATGTTTATTGCGCTCGAACGTGGAGGTCCGATGCCGGTGACGCTGACCCCGATTGAGCCTGCAGAATTCACCGAGTTTCTGGAACTCATTCGTCCGCAATACGTCGCCGAGCGGATGGAGGCGGACCACCTGTCCCGCGTCGAAGCCGAGCAGTTCGTCACGACGCAATGGGCACGCACACTGCCGCAGGGTGTTGCGACTGCGGGACACCATCTGCTCTGGGCACACGACGATTCACCCGCGACGCGGATCGGACTGCTGTGGATATTCATCGATGCCGTGCACGCACAAGCCTTCGTGTACGAGATCATCGTCTTCGAAGCGTTCCGGGGGCGCGGTCTCGGGCGCGAGCTCCTTATCCGCGCGGAGGAATTCGCGCGTACGCACCGGTCCCGCACGATATCGTTGAACGTCTTTGCGCCCAATCGGCGCGCGATTGCGCTGTATACGAGCGCCGGTTTCGAAGTGGTCAGTCAACACATGAGCAAGGGGCTGTGACATGACGCGACTGTATCGAGTCATCATTCCCGTTTCCGATATCGAAGCCGCTGCGCGCTTTTATGGCACGATCCTCGACGCGCCGGGCAAACGTGTATCTTCCGGGCGTCACTACTTCGATTGTGAAGGCACGATCCTCACGTGCTACGACCCGATCGCCGACGGCGACAAACACGCGGTTCCGGCGAACCCCGAGCACATCTATCTCGCCGTCGACGACCTCGAGGCCGCTTATGCGCGGTGCCAAGCGGCGCACGCGCATTTCCCCGCGGGCAGGACGGGCGGAGCACCGCTCAACGCGATCGCAAAACGTCCTTGGGGCGAGACGTCGTTTTATCTGCGCGACCCGTTCGGCAATCCGGTGTGTTTTGTCGCGCGCGAAACGCTGTTCACCGGCTGAATCGCGCGTCCGCGTCGACGATCCTGAACAGTTGCTCATCGACATCGACCTCGGCATCCTCGAACAGTGAAGAGCGAGGTCATTGATATGTGCCGAAACATCAGAACGCTGTTCAATTTCGACCCGCCGGTGACGGACGAGGAGATCAACGCGGCCGCGCTGCAATTCGTGCGAAAGGTCAGCGGCTTCACGAAGCCGTCGAAGGCGAACGAGGCCGCGTTCCTGTTTTCAGTCGATGAGATAGCGCGAATCTCGCGCAACCTGCTGATGTCGCTCGAGACGAACGCGCCGCCGAAGAATCGGGCCGAGGAGATCGCGCGGGCGCGAACGCGCGCGGCGAAGCGCTTCGCAGGCACGCCCGCGGCAACGCCGGCGACGACGAGCGCGGGTTGGTGACCATCGCAGACCTCAGCGCGCCCGACAGTTGCAACCCACTCGCAGGCAAAGTTGCGCCGGTGGTCGATCGCAACCGGTGTGAAGGCAAGGCGGATTGTGTTCGGGTGTGCCCGTTCGATGTCTTCGAGATTGCAACACTGAGCGCGCAACAGCGCAGCGAACTGTCGATGACCGGCCGGCTCAAAGCGTTATTCCACGGCGGCAAACAAGCCCTCGTCGCGCGACCGGACGCGTGCCACGCATGCCAGTTGTGCGTCGATGCGTGCCCCGAACACGCATTACATCTCGCCCCGATCGCGCCGCGCGACGTCCCACGCCCTCGTTGACGGAGTCCTAAATGTCCCCGATCAATCTCACGGTCGAACGCATCGACGCGTCCGCCAACGCGCTGATCACGAACCTTTTCGAGTTCTACCTGCACGACATGGCGGAGTGGTTTTTATTCGACGTCGGCGACGATGGCAACTTTCGGTACGACATGTCGAAACACTGGGCGCGCGGCGACGAAGTGTATATCGCCCGTTGCGGCGGCAAGTTAGTCGGCTTTGCGCTCGTGACACTAGCGAAGCACATCGTCCCCGATACTGAGGGCTACGACGTCGAAGAGTTTTTCGTCATTCGGCGGTATCGGCACACCGGCGCCGGCGAGGTGCTGGCGAAAGCAATCTGGGACATGCATCCGGGACAGTGGCTGGTGCGCGTCTACGAGGGCAATCTCCCAGCGATCCCGTTCTGGCGCAAGATCATCTCGCGCTACACGAACGATCGTCAGATCGAAGAACGCCGCATCGCAAACAATAAGGCGTGGGCGTATTTCCACTTCAACAACAGTGTTTCTTGACGGGGATTCGCGCTCAGCCGCCTTGCAGTGCTTTGCCGTGCTTGGCCATCCAATCGCCCATCGATTTCTGCACGCCGGGATCAAAATCGTCGCGTAGCCGCTTGATCCGATCACCGTTGAATTCCGCCGTCTCCACGCCGGAGATGACGAGATCCGGCACGCCTTTTTTCGTATACGTCACCTGCCACTGCATCGTCAGCGTATTGCCTTTGACGACGGGCGTCTGAAAGCTCGGCGCGCGGCTGTCCATGCGCCGATCAAACGTATCAACGCCGTTCTTGAGTTTGGCAAGCACCGCATCGCGCCCTGTTGCGGGCTGATCCCCGTCGTAAACCGCATCCGTTGTGAAATACGGCGCGACGTGCGACCAATCGTCGTCGGCATAGCTCTTCTCGAACGCATCGGCATATTCCAGGTATCTTGCAAGAATGGTCATTTGGGGGGTCTCCATGAGGTACGGCGCGAGCATAACGCCGCGCGCTCCCCGGTGCGCGCGCCTGCTACGCTGAGCGTCATGCCCGACTCCACTCAAAAATTGAGTCGCGTTCTCCGTCCCGCTACGACCACCGGGATAGTGCTGTTCGTCTGCACCGGCAACATCTTTCGCAGCCTCACCGCCGAGTACGCGCTGCGCCGCGCGCTGGGTCCACAGGGTCGCGACATCGTCGTCGCGTCCGCGGGCACCGAGGACTTTCCCCATCTCGTGCGACCGGTGGTGCGGGACTACCTGGCGCGCCACGGCCTCGATGTGCGCGCGCATCGGCGCCGCACGCTGACCGCGCAAATCCTCGCCGACGCGACCGATGTGATCGCGATGAGCACCGACCATCGCATGACGTTGCGCGATCACTTCGGTTGCGCAGATGTGCCGCTGTTCACGACGGCGTGCGGGCTGCCCGACGCACCGCTTCCCGACGTCGATGAAGCCATCGTCGATCACACGACGAATCCCGCCGCGGTCGCAGCGCACGTCAGGTTGATCATCGATCGGATCATCCAACTGACGCCGCAGCTCGCCGCACGGCTATTGCAACGGTGACGGGTGGGCTTGCGCGTCCCCGCGCGCCAGCCTGATCATCGCAACCGCCTATCTCGCAGGGCCACGCTCATGAAGCACGCTGGACGCGCAACGTTGGATTTACTCGAGCCGTTTTTGGCCCAGCTGCGGCAACGCCACCCGCAGTTGCGCGAAAAATCGAATGGTTCGTTCTACATCAAATCGAAGGGTTATCTGCACTTTCACGAAGACCCGGCCGGCATCTTTGCCGACGTGAAGCTCGATCTAGTCGAGTTCACGCGCTATCGCGCGACGACCGAACAAGAGCAGCGGGCGTTGCTTGCGCGCATCGATCGATCGCTGTCGAGGATGGCGCCGCCGCGATCGACATCGAAGCAGCGTGCGTAGTTCGCCTAACGATACTCTGATGGCGCGGATTCGGAGCTTTCCACCCCTCGCCGCCGCAGACGCGCACACGCTGATCCTCGGAACGATGCCAGGCGTCGCGTCGTTGACCGCGGGCCAGTACTACGCGCATTCGCGCAATGGCTTCTGGACGATCCTGGGGGATCTGCTCGGATTCGACGCACAACTCGACTACACAGTGCGGGTGCAACGGCTGCGCAGCGCGGGAATCGCGGTCTGGGACGTGCTGCAATCGTGCGAGCGCCGCGGCAGTCTCGATGCGCGGATCCAACGCGCGTCGGTCGTCGCCAACAACTTCAACGAATTCTTCGACCGGCACCCGGGCGTTGCACGCGTCTGCTTCAACGGCGCAACCGCGCAGGCGCTGTATCGTCGCGACGTCATGCCTACGCTGCACGACGCGCCGCCGCGCAGCTACGTCCGCCTGCCGTCGACGAGCCCGGCCAACGCGGCGGTCGCGTTGTCGGCCAAGATCGATGCATGGCGGACGGTCGTCGCACCCTAGCGTTCAGTTGCTACCCGCGCGCGAGGCTTCGATAATCTGCCGCCCAACTCACCGGCTCAGACAAGGAGACTCACATGCCTCGATACGTGATCGAAAGAGACATTCCGCAGATCGGATCGGCGGAGCGCGACGCGCTGCGGCAGGCCGCCCAGAAATCCAACGGCGTATTGGCCGAAATGCAGGCCGAGAAGAAATTCATTCAGTGGGACCACTCGTACGTCGCGGGTGACAAGACCTTCTGCATCTACCACGCCGCCAACGAAGCATTGATCCACGAACATGCAAAGCGCAGCGGATTCCCGGCGTCGAAAATAACGGCGGTCAAAAAGATGATCGACCCCGCTACCGCGGACGCATAACACGGCCGCACTACCCACCGAAGAGTTCTTCCAAGCGTTGGAGACTCGGCGGACACAGGCGCTCGTCAATCGAGACTTGGCAACGCTGGAAGAACTGCACGCACCGGAGTATCAGCTCATCACGCCGGTGGGCAACGTTTTGACGCGCGAGCGATATCTGGCGGCAATCGAGGCCACGCCTTTTTACGCAGGGTGGGAACTGGGGGAGATCAGCGTCCGGCGTTCGGTGGACATGGCCCTCGTCCGCTACCCGGCTCGTCTGATCTTTCCGTCGGGCCGTGAGGTGGCGTGCTGGCACACAGACTCATATGAAAGGCGAGCGGGTCGATGGCAAGCGGTGTGGTCTCAAGCAACGCAGATCGCGCCATCACAGACGCAGACGTGAGCGCAGCAGGGCAACGTGACCGGGAGAAAAAACAACGACCGCTTACCGCGATGCGCAGGACGCCAAGGCGGTAAGGGTCAAAGGGACTCGAGACAGCGCCCGCTAGGCGGGCCTTCGATTTAGGGTCGCGAGTCGCTCGAGGCGACTCGCTAGACTCTTAGGTTTACCAGCGTCCGCCGCCACCACCACCGCCGCCGCCGCCCGCACGACCGCCGCGGTCGCCGCCGCGATCACCACCGCGATCTTTCGCGGGACGATCTTTGGCTTCGTTGACTTTCAGCCGACGTCCGTCGACTTCTTTGTCATTGAGCGCGCTAATCGCTTCATTTGCCGCTTGATCTTCCATTTCGACGAACCCGAATCCGCGTGAGCGGCCCGTGTCGCGATCGGTGATCACGGTGGCAGAACGAACCTCGCCATGAGCCGAGAACATCGTCTCGAGGTCGCGATCCGTGGTGCCCCACGACAGATTTCCTACATAGATCTTCTTCACTAATTTACTCCGCGTCCGGATTTCCGGACCTCACAACGTGCTTGGCTCCCGCTGAACGCAACGACCTGCACAGGTTAAGTACTGGCTCGCGACGACAGATGCCGTAGCGACCGCTTCGAAACGGAAACGATGACCGACTTGCGACAGAGGTGTAAGACTCAGAGGGGAAATCGGGGCGGGTACAGTTCCTAGGCGGGACGCAGGCTACACCAAGCGATCTGTCAATACCAGTAGCGCAGTCCCGGAACCGACACTGGATCCAGGCTGCGGCTCACATTTTGGCTGGTAGCATTCGGCCCATCCCATCCGTCGGGGTCAGCTAGGTCGCAACCGCCGTCGGCCGAGGACCAGGCCCGCTGGCACCGCTCGTTCGCCGTCGACTGCAACAACCGCGCGTGGAAACTGGCCGACCAGGCATCGCGCAGTGCCGCCGAAGACACAGAGATGCTCAACGCCATCATCACGCGGCCGCGCGCGCGGCCGGCGCTGTCATCGCCGATGGCCAAGACCGCACGATCTTCGAGGCGACATTCGCACGTATACACGTCCTGGCGCCCTGAAGCCGCCGATTCACGACGACAGAGAGGCCTGCGGGTTCTGCACGTTCTGCAACGCTAGGCACCGTTGAAACAGTTGCAACACCCGTTCTGCACGTTCTGCAATGACAGGCACCGTTGAAACACGTTGTGCAACGCCTGGCTCCCTTGAAACACGACCGGCGTCGCTGACGAGACTGCTGAACCGCATCGGGCTGTGAACTACGTCACTCGCGGCGCACTTGATTTGTCTCACCGCCGCTCTCGACGCCGGCATGATCGCCGGGACAGAATAGGCGCTGGTTCATCGGTGCTCTTGTGAATACCGGTTCCGCGATGTTCGAGACGTCTGCAAATCCAATCCGCGCGCGTATGCCGCGGTGGTCCTCGATGCTGGTGCTGTCGATTGCGCTGCTGGGCGCCTCCGCGAGCGGCGCGCAGACGCCAAAGGCCGACGCGGTGCTGGTCTACAAATCCGAACGCCTGCTGATGCTGCTGCGCGCCGGCGAAATCATCGGTCACTTCAAGATTGCACTCGGCAAAAATCCGATCGGACCGAAGCTCCACGAGGGCGACGCGCGTACACCCGAGGGCCGCTATTACCTCGACTGGCGCAACGCGGAAAGTCGGTTCTACCGTTCAATACATATCTCTTACCCGGCGCCGAAGGACCTGGCGCACTCGCACCGCTCCGGCGCCTCGCCCGGCGGCAACGTGATGATCCATGGGCTGCCCAACGATCCGGTGCAGGCGCAACTCGCGTGGGATGACTGGACCGATGGCTGCATCGCCGTCGCCAACGAGGCGATGGACGCGATCTGGAGCGCCGTCGACGACGGCACCGTGATCGTGATCCGGCCCTGATTTGACCCGGTCAACCGAACCGGCCCTCCCCGAAGAACTGTTCGAGACGTTCGATGACGATGGGCGCCCGCTGGGGCTCGTAGCCCGCAGCGAGGTCCATCGGCGTGGCCTGTGGCATCGCGCCAGCAATGTCTTTCTGTTCGATAGCCACGGACTGCTGTATCTGCAGCGCCGCGCCGCCGCCAAGGACGTCTGGCCCGATGCATGGGACCTGACGGTCGGTGAGCATCTACAGCCCGGTGAGTCGTTCGAGCAAGGCGCGCTGCGCGGTCTCGCCGAAGAGCTCGCAATTACCGGCGTCGCGCTCGAACCACTCGGCGACGTCGTCAGGGGCTCAGTCGAAATTCCCGAACTGCACATTCGCGACTACGAGCTGCAACAGAGCTTTCGCGGCGTTTACGACGGCGAGGCGCTGCCTGATCCGGCCGAGGTCGCCGACGTCAAACGGCTGTCGCTCACCGCACTCGCCACCGCAGTCGCAGCAACTCCCGATGCTTTCACGCCGTGGCTGCGATCACGCCTGCGCGCGTTCGGCTGGCTGTGACGATGCACATCTGGGTCGATGCCGACGCGTGCCCCAACGTCATCAAGGACATTCTGGTGCGTGCCGCCGAGCGCACCCACGTCGCGATGACGCTGGTCGCGGGTCAGGCGGTGCAGGCGCCGCGTTCGCGCTGGGTCACCGCGGTCACGGTCGCGACCGGGTTCGACGCCGCCGATGACGCGATCATCGACAAGATGCAGCCCGGCGATCTTGTCGTGACCGCCGACATTCCGCTCGCTGCGCGCGCCGTCGCCAAGGGCGGCACTGCGTTGAACCCACGCGGTGAGTTCTATACCACGGAGAACATTCGCGAACGGCTCGCGCTGCGCGATCTGATGGCGGAATTGCGCGATACGGGTTCGGTATCCGGTGGCCCGCCGCCGCTCGGTCAGGTCGAGCGACAGACGTTCGCCAATGCGCTCGATCGATACTTGGCGAAGCACCAGCAGCAGTCGCAGCAGCAATAGCTGCGTCTCTCAGTCGATGAAACGTCGCGTCAGATCCGCGTACGCATCGATGCGGCGGTCGCGCAGGAACGGCCAGCCGACGCGTTGGCGGCCGATCGACGCGAGGTCGATCTCGCACACGATCACTTCGTCGCGATCCGCGGATGCGCGCACCACGACAGAACCGTCAGGCGCGGCGACAAAACTCTGCCCCCAGAACTGGATACCGCCGATTCCCGTCGGGTCCGGTTCAAACCCGGTTCGATTCACTGCGACGACATAGCAGCCGTTGGCGATCGCATGCGCCCGCTGCGCGGTTTCCCACGCGTCGTGCTGCGCAAGATTCACCGCTTGCTGCTCCTCCGGGTGCCAGCCGATCGCGGTCGGGTAGCAGAGCATTTCGGCGCCGGCGAGCGCGGTGAGGCGCGCTGCCTCCGGATACCATTGATCCCAGCACACGAGGACACCGACTTTGCCGGCGCGCGTCGCGAACGCCTTGAAGCCGAGGTCGCCCGGCGTGAAGTAGAACTTCTCGTAGTAGCGCGGATCGTCCGGAATGTGCATCTTGCGATACGCGCCGATATACCCCGCATCGGCGTCGAGCACGACCGCGGTGTTGTGGTACAGCCCCGGCGCGCGCAGTTCGAACAGGCTCGCGATCAGCGTAATGCCGAGTTCCCGCGCGAGACCGCTGAGCAACTGCGTGGTCGGTCCTGGCACCGCTTCGGCGAGCGCGAAGTGCGCGGCGTCTTCGCTTTGGCAGAAATAACGACTGCGGAACAACTCGGGCAGACAGACGAGCCGGGCACCGTTGCCTGCCGCTTCGCGAATGCCGGCGATCGCGCGCGCCAGATTTTCGGCCGGGGCGTCGGACATGTGCATCTGCACGAGTCCGACTCGCAGCCCGCGCGCGTCAGCGTTCATCGCCGTTCGCCGGCGCAGTGGTGACCGCCTCGGGGAAGCCGACCGCGCAGTACGT
>CAYUMA010000927.1:0-3343 GCA_964445675.1 uncultured Pseudomonadales bacterium
AGGACAGCGGCGACGCGGCGATCGCGCTGACGCTGTCCAACTTCGGCACGCTGCCGATGTGCAATGGACTCAGTCGCCTCGCGACGCGTTTTTTCGGTGATCCCGCTGCGCTTACGCGCCTGCGCGAGCGCGTCGGCGAGCAGTTCGATGCGAAGGCCGCCCGCGCCGCGGGTCTCGTGACATTTACGCCCGACGACATCGACTGGCGCGACGAGATCCGTCTGTTCCTCGAAGAGCGTGCCAGTTTTTCGCCGGACGCGTTGACCGCGATGGAAGCCAATCTGCGTTTCCCCGGGCCGGAAACGCTGGAGACGAAAATCTTCGCGCGCCTCAGCGCGTGGCAGAACTGGGTTTTCCTGCGGCCGAATGCGTCGGGTGACGACGGCGCGCTCAAGCGCTACGGTACCGGCCACCGGCCACGCTTCGACAAGACCCGAATTTGACGACCATGGAACCTCCCGCATGAGCGCCGTCGATTACGCATCGCTGATCCCGAACAACGTAGATCTCGCGTCCGATCGCGCACTGCAGCGCGCGCTCGAAGCGTGGCACCCGCGCTTCGTCGACTGGTGGCGCGCGATGGGACCGGAAGGTTTTCAGGAGTCCGACGTGTACCTGCGCACCGCCGTCAGCGTCGAACGCGAAGGCTGGGCGAAGTTCGGCTTCGTCAAAATGCCACAGTACCGCTGGGGCATTCTGCTGGCGCCCGCCGAGCCCGAACGCCGCATCGGCTTCGGGCAACACAAAGGCGAGCCCGTCTGGCACGAAGTGCCCGGCGAATACCGCGCGCTGCTGCGGCGCCTGATCGTGATTCAGGGCGATACCGAACCCGCGTCGGTCGAACAACAGCGCCACCTCGGGCGCACGGCACCGTCGCTGTACGACTTGCGCAACTTATTTCAGGTGAACGTCGAGGAAGCGCGCCATCTGTGGGCGATGGTGTATCTGCTGCAGCGCTACTTCGGCCGCGATGGCCGCGAGGAAGCCGAAATGCTGCTCGAGCGACGTTCGGGCCACGCCGACAAACCGCGCATTCTCGGTGCTTTCAACGAACGCACGCCGGACTGGTTGTCCTTCTTCATGTTCACGAGCTTCACGGACCGCGACGGCAAGATGCAGCTCGAAGCACTCGCGCAATCCGGCTTTGATCCACTGTCGCGCACGTGCCGCTTCATGGTGACCGAGGAAGCGCACCACATGTTCGTCGGCAAGAGCGGCGTCGAACGGATCCTGCGCGCGACGTGTGCGGCGATGCACGCGGCCGGCATCACCCACCCCACGGACGTCGCATCGATCCGGCGACTCGGCGTCATCGATCTGCCGCTGCTGCAGAAGAAGATCAACTTCCACTACTCCGTGACGCTCGATCTGTTCGGTTCTGAAATTTCGACGAACGCATCCACCGCCTTCACCGCCGGCATCAAGGGACGCTTTCACGAAGACCGGATCGACGACGACCATCAATTGCATGCAGCGACGTATCGCGTGCTGCAGCACGTCGACGGTCGCTTCGAGTGGATCGACGCGCCGGCGCTCGGCGCCATCAATGCGCGCTTGCGCGACGACTACATCGCCGACTGCGAACCGATCATCCGCGCGTGGAACCGCGTGATCGCCGATGCCGGCATCGCGTTCGAGTTGACGCTGCCGCACCGCGCGTTCCATCGCAAGGTTGGCGACTTCGCGAAACTTTCGGTCACGCCGGCCGGCGATATCGTCGACGCCGCGCAGTGGCAGAGTTCCGCCGACGCGTGGCTCGCGAACGCGGCCGACCTCGAATACGTCGCGTCGCTGATGCAGCCGTGTTTCGAGGTCGGGCGCTTCGCGCCGTGGATCGCGCCGCCAGCTCAAGGCGTCGGCGGCAAACCCGGCGACTTCCAATACGTGCGGCTGACGCCGTAACTCGCGCGCGCCGCGTGGACGCCGAGACCTACAACGCCGCCGACGCACTGCTGCTGCCGAACCTCGGCACCGGCCGCGCCGATCGCACTGCGGTGATCGATGACGCCGGCGCTTACACCTACGCCGAGGTCGATCAGCGCGCGAGTCGATTCGCGAATCTGCTGCTTGCTCGCGGCGTCGGCGCCGGGGCGCGCGTGTTGTTGTGCCTCGACGACGGTATCGATCTCCCCGTGTGTTTTCTCGGCGCGATGCGCGCCGGCGCGATCCCGGTGCCGCTGAATACGCTGCTGACTGCCGCCGATTACGCCTACATCGTTGCCGACAGCGAGGCGCAGATGGTCGTCGTATCCGCGACCCACGTCGGCGTGTGGCAGGAACTGCTCGCGCCGCGACCGCGCCTCGACCACCTCGTCAGCGGATACGCGTCACACGCCAGCGATCTCGCGCGCGCGCTCGCGGCGTCGAGCCCCGCGCGGACCACGGCGCCGACGCGACGTGACGAACCCGCATTCTGGCTGTACACGTCGGGTACGACCGGACGACCAAAAGGCGTGATTCACCGCCACGGCGATCTCGAGTTCACGGCGGCCAGTTACGGCCGCCGCATCATGCAAATCAATGCGCAAGACGTGGTCTTCTCCGCGGCAAAACTGTTCTTCGCCTACGGCCTCGGCAACGCGCTGACATTCCCGTTCAGCGTCGGTGCGACCGCGGTGCTGACGGCCGCCCGGCCCAGCGCCGCGGTCGTCAACGGGATTCTCCGCCGCCACCGCCCGACGGTGTTCTGCGGCGTACCGACCCTCTATGCGATGTTGCTCGGCGACGCCGATCACGCCCCACCCGATCGACTGCGCTTGTGTATTTCCGCCGGCGAAGCGCTGCCGCAGGTCATCGCGCAGCGCTGGCGCGACGCGACCGGGCTCGACATTCTCGACGGCATCGGCACGACCGAAATGCTGCACATCTTTATCAGCAATCGCGTTGGCGACGTCTGTCCGGGCAGCTCGGGCCGCTGCGTCGAGGGCTATCTCGCGCGCGTGATCGGCGAGGATGGACGCGACGCAGCCGACGACGTCATCGGCGACCTCGAAGTGCGCGGGGACAGCGCCGCCGTCGGCTATTGGAAGTTGCCGGAGCTGTCGCGGGCGACCTTTAATGACGGCTGGGTGCGCACCGGCGACAAGTATCTGCGACGCCCCTCGGGACATCTGGTGTACTGCGGGCGCCGCGACGACCTGCTGAAAGTCGGCGGCATCTTTGTGTCGCCAACCGTGGTCGAAAACGCGTTGCTCGGGCATCCCGCGGTCATCGAAGCTGCGGTGGTCGGCGCCGAGGACGCGGACGCGCTCATCAAGCCAAAAGCATTCGTCGTCGCGCGCGGCGAGACTTCGTTGGCGCTCGCCGACGAATTGATCGCACACGTGCGCGCGCAGCTCGCCGA
>CAYUMA010000928.1:0-5935 GCA_964445675.1 uncultured Pseudomonadales bacterium
CTTTATGTCGCGATGAACTATGCCAGCCTGGTGCGCTACGGACAGCGCGCTCGTGATCCGTGCTTCCACGCGTTGCGCGCGCGCAGCGTCGTGCTGCAGGTCGAGCGCGATGACGTCGCGCCAACCGTCGAGATTCCGATCGAAGAGCGGCATCGCTGCGACGAGTCGAGCACACGTGCGCCGAACAATCGCCGGCAATCCGTCTGCAGAGTCGGACGGTCGGCTGCCCCAGAGTTCGACGCCCCTCTGCAGCCCATGTCGCAGCGTCAGCGACACCCGATCTACGAGCGGCGACGATGAACTGCCATACTCACCCACCGGTCGATCCGTGTTCATGCATCAATGCTGGAAGCGCTGAAAAAAACCAAGCTGCGTCGATTCACGCTGTTTCTCGAGCAGGGCGAAATCATCGAGGCATTGTGCTACATCGTCACCCGATTGGGGATTCGCCTGCCGCCACCGCGGCGCGAACCGCGCGTGCCGACGCCTGTCTCGCGCCCTGCTCCACACTCAGGACCGCGCGACCGCGTGAAGCTGGTTGCGTGCGCGCACTCGCTCGCGCTCGAAGGCGCACCGATCAGTCTGCTCGAAATCCTGCTTGGCTTGAGTCGCGTCCCGCAACGCCGCTTCGACATCGACCTGATCGCATCGCACGACGGACCCCTCGCGCAACGCGCGCGCGCCGCGGGGTTCGGTGTGCACATCGTGCGGTCACCGCAGGAGCACGCCGGCGGCGCGCGTGCCTACGAGCGTTCGATCACAGACTTCGCACAAACACTGACGGCGCTGCAGCCCGATGTCGTCATCGCCAACAGCATCGCCGCATTCCACGCGATCGACGCCGCCCGCCATGCCGGCATCGCGTCGCTGTGGTTGATCCGGGAAGCAGACGCGCCGGTCGACTTTTTTGCGCTGTACCCGCGCGCGATCCAGCGGCGCGGCCTCGCGTGCCTCGACTATCCCGTGCGCACGATCTTCGTGAGTCGATCGACGCTGAATCGATGGCCGGCGACGCACGTCCCCCGCGCGCTGATTCGGACCGTCCCCGATCGCGCGGACGTCGCACGACTCGTCGCGCGATGGAGCCGCACTGACGCGCGCGCCTCCCTCGGCCTCGCCGACGACGAGGTGATGGTGCTGACGGTCGGCACGCTTTGCACCAACAAGGGCCAGCGGGACCTGATCAAAGCAGCGCCCGCGCTCATGCGCGGTGCGACGCGCGTGCGACTGGTATTCGTCGGTTCTCCGGCCGAACCCGGCGGCGGTGCATTCATGCAGGCGGTCGAGCGCGCACAGCCTGCGGTGCGCCCTGCGATCGAAGTCCACGCGGCCACCGCCGACATCGGCCGCTTCTACGCAGCCGCGGACATCTATGTATGCGGTTCGCGCAGCGAGGGGTATCCACGCACGATCCTGGAAGCGCTCGCGTTCGGATTGCCCATTGTCACCACCGGGGTCGGCGGCGTGGCCGAGGCGCTCGAAGGCACCCGTCACCAGGCATTCAAACCGGCCGATGCGGCGTCACTCGCAGCGGCGCTGCAGGGCCTGATCGACTCCGCCGAGCTGCGCGCGGCACTGGGCGCCGCATCACGTCAACGGTCGATCCAACTGCTGCAACAGCCCGACATGATCGACGCGTACGTTGAGCAGATCGACGCAGCGCTCCGCGCTCCGCAGCCGCCTTGACTTCGACAAAGGCGGCCGGGACCATGCCCGCCTTGCTTGGAAACTGATCATGTGCGGCATCGCCGGCTTCTTTCGCTTTCACCGCACCGACATCGACGCAGCGGCCAAGCACATTGCGCTCCGGCAGATTGCGACGATGCGCTATCGCGGACCCGACGCGGTCGGCGCTTTTGTGGGTCCGGGCGTTGCGCTCGCGCACACGCGCTTGTCGATCATCGACGTCTCGACGACCGCCAATCAGCCGATGACGGATGCGTCCGGCGAGATCACGATCGTGTTCAACGGGGAGATCTACAACTTCCAGGAGATTCGCGCGGAGCTCGAGCAGGCCGGGCACCGGTTCAGGACGCGCTCCGACACCGAGGTGATCGTTGAGGGTTATCGCGCGTGGGGCGACGACGTCGTCCTGAAGCTGCGCGGGATGTTCGCAATCGCGCTGTTCGACCACAAACGCGACCGTCTGCTGCTACTGCGGGACCGCGTCGGCAAGAAGCCCCTGTATTACGCCGTTATCGATGGGGCACTCGTCTTCGCCAGCGAAATCAAAGGCATTTTGCGTTATCCCGGCGCGCCCCGACAAACCGACTACGCCGCGATCCACGAATACCTGACGTTTCAGTACGTGCCTTCGCCGATGACCGCATTCGTCGGCATCCACAAGTTGCCGCCCGCGCACCTCGCCGTGGTCGGCCGCGGCGGACGCGTCGACGTGAAACGCTACTTCAAACTGCCGAGTCCCGCCTCCACCCGCCCGCAACCGATCGGCGCGTTACGCGAAGAGCTCGCAGCCCAACTCAAAGAAGCCACGCGGCTTCGGATGATCAGCGATGTCCCGCTCGGTGCGTTCCTATCGGGTGGGGTCGATAGTTCGGCGGTCGTCGCGATGATGGCGCAGGTCTCGAGCGATCCGGTGCGGACGTTTACGATCGGCTTCGACGAGCAGACTTACGACGAGCGGCAATATGCGCGGATGGTCGCGCAGCGCTACGGCACGCGTCACACCGAAATGACCGTCCGGCCGGACGCGATGAGCATCCTGCCGTCGCTCGTTTATCACTACGGCGAGCCGTATGCGGACTCGTCTGCGATTCCGACGTACTACGTCTCCAAACTCGCGCGCGAACACGTCACGGTGATCCTGTCCGGCGACGGGGGCGACGAGAGCTTCCTCGGCTACACGCGTTACGCCCACTGCCGCACCCAAGACAAGGTGTCGCGATTACCGCGACCGCTGATGCGGCGGCTGCACCAACTCGCGTGGGCGATTCCGAAGGGCGATCAATTCCGGGTCACGCGCCGCCTGCGCTGGGTCGGCTCGCGGTTGTATGAACGACGCAGCCGGCGGTACGAGCAATTCATCGCGTATTTCTCCGACGAGTCGAAGAATGAACTTTATACCGGCGACATGCGCAAACACCTCGCGCACTCCGCGCTCGATCGCCTCGACGGCTATCTCGATCAAGCCAAAACCATGGCGCTCGGCGCTGCGTGGGCGGACACGCATACGTATCTGCCCGACGATCTGCTCGTGAAAGTCGACGTCGCCAGCATGGCGAACTCGTTAGAGGTCCGTGCGCCGTTCCTCGACCACAAGCTGATGGAATGGGCGGCACGCATTCCGGAGGAGCAACGTTTTCACGGGACCGAACTCAAGTCGTTGCTGAAACAGGCGATGGAGCCGTATCTGCCGCGCGAGTTGATGTATCGACCCAAAATGGGGTTCGGCGTGCCGATCGATATCTGGCTCAGAACTCAGATGCGCGACTTCGCCTACGACACGTTGCTCGGTGAAACGGCGCGCGCACGCGGCTTGTTCGATCCCAAGGTCGTCAAGAGTCTGCTCGATCGCCACAGCGCCGGAGAAAACTGGGCAATCCGCATCTGGGCGCTGCTGATGCTCGAGTTATGGTTTTGCATGTGGATCGACACGGCTGATCCGTTCGAACACGAGGTGGCGAAGGCGATCATGTCTCGGCATGCTGTCAACGGTGCCACCACCTGATGCCGACGAGCGGCTTAACCCCGATGACTGCAACAGCGCGACTCTTTACCGAGTATCTCGCGTCGACACGCGAGGTCCTGCGCAGCGTGTATCACGATCGGCGCCTGCTGTATGCGCTCGCGAAGCGCGACGTCACCGACGACTACGTCGAGCACAGTCTCGCCAAGGGCTGGCCGATCATCCATCCGTTGGTCGTGATGGGCGTGTACCTCTTCGTGTTCACCTACATTTTTCCAAGCCGCATCACAGGCCCGATCCACCTCAATACGAACTCGTCGATCTATCTGATGGCGGGCATCATCCCGTGGATCATCACAGCGCAGGTGATGGGGCGCTCGCTGACCAGCGTCGTCAACAATGCCGTGATCGTCAAACAGATGGCGTTCCCGCTGGAGTTCCTCGCGATCAAGACCCTTGCCGCGCCGTTGTTTTCCGGCGCCGTGTCGCTGTTGTTTCTGATCGTGTACGCGATCGACGTCACCGATGGCGCGTGCGTGCCCGCCTACCTGATCGGCATCCCGGCGCTCGTAGTGCTGACGACTGTCTTTCTGCTGGGTGTCGCGCTGCTCTTCTCATGCATTCAGGTATTCGTCAGGGATTTTCGCGAGTTCATCAACATCATCCTCGCGATCGGCTTGTTCATTCACCCGATCCTGTATTTCCCCAATGCGATTCCAGAGACGATCAAGACGACGCTGTATCTGAGCCCCTTTACCTACTTGTTGTTCTGCTGGCAGGACGTGCTGTTTTTCGGCGCGATAACGCATCCCGTTGCGTGGATCGTGGCGCCGCTGTTTGCGCTCGCCATGCTCGTTGTCGGCTCGCGCGTATTCATCGCATCGAAGAGCCACTTCGGGGATTTCCTGTGAGCGCGAGTTCCGCGGTCGCCGAGGACGTTGTTCCGGACGCACAACACCAAGTCAGCATCCGGATCAACGGTCTGCACAAGGCCTATAAAATCTACGAGAAGCGCTTCGACTTCTTGAAGGAGGCGCTGACCGGACGCAACCACCACGTCGACCGCGAAGTGTTGCGCGGAATCGATCTGACGATCGCGCGCGGTGAAGTCGTCGGCATCATCGGCCGCAACGGCGCCGGCAAGAGCACGTTGTTGAAGATTCTCGCCGGCACGCTCGCAGCGTCCGCGGGCACAATCGACATCAAAGGTCGGGTCTCGGCAATTCTCGAGCTCGGCACCGGCTTCAACGCCGCCTACTCGGGACGCGACAATGTCGTGATGTCAGCCTTGATGCGCGGCCTGACGGAAGAAGAAGTCCACCGGAAATTCGATTCGATCGTCGCGTTTTCCGGGCTCGCGCACGTGATCGACGATCCGTTTCACACCTATTCGAGCGGCATGCAGGCGCGGCTCGCGTTCGCGGCGGCGGTTGCGGTCGATGCGGATGTATTGATCATCGACGAGGCGCTGGCCGCCGGTGACATCCGCTTCGCGGCGCGCAGCATCGAACGCATCCACGAAATCTGTTCGAGCGGCGTGACGGCGCTGTTCGTCTCTCACGTCTCGTACCACGTGATGCAGTTGTGTACGCGCGCGATCTGGATCGACGAGGGCCGCGTGCGCATGGACGGCGAGCCGGTCGACGTCGTGCGCGCGTACGAATACGAAATGCACGAGGCCATCGCGCGCGATCAAGGCCGCATCGTGGTACCCGTTGCGAACATCGCCGATATTCCCCCGTCTGGTGTGACCGAATCGGCGCCTCACCCGATCGAGCCGGAGTCGACTCTCGCCGCGACGACTACCGCAAGTCCGGCGCCTGTTGCCGAGGTCGCTCAGCCGGTACCAGCGGCCGAGGTCACGCAGCTGACGCAGGTCGCTGAGGTTAAACAGCCGGCGCCAATGATCGCGACCGCAGAAACACAGGCGGAGCCCAAGTATTTCTCCACGCAGCAATATCGCATCGCGGCGCTCGATTTCCTCGACGCCTCCGATCAACCGGTCACGCAGGTTCGATTTGGCTCGGTGCTCAAGATCAGGGTTGTGTACGAGTGCCTGCTCGCGGAGCTGCCCGACCACTCGTGCGGTCTTGCGGTTGCCTTCAATCGCCTCGCCGACTTCGAAGCGGTGATGTATTTCAATACCAACTATCCGCATTCCGACGCGGAGATCCGCAGTTATTCGCAGGCGCCATTCCGGCAGTGTCGCGCGCGTCGCGGCACCATCGAAGCGACGCTGGACCCGGTGCAGCTCAAGGCAGGGCAGTACTACGTTTCGCTGGGGATCCT
>CAYUMA010000929.1:0-1982 GCA_964445675.1 uncultured Pseudomonadales bacterium
CGGGCTGTCGGTGCCGATCAGATCGTTGGCCATCGCGCCCCTCAGTCGAACAGGTTGGAGAGGTTGTGTTTGATGCGATCGGCGATGTACAGCGCGACAGCCTGCAGCGTCGTCGTTGGATTGACGCCGCCCGACGTCACAAAAACGCTGCCGTCGACGATGAACAGATTGTGCACGTCGTGGGCACGGCCCCATTCGTTCACGACCGACGTGGCCGCATCTCGGCCCATCCGCGCCGTGCCGAGCAGATGCCAGCCCGCCATACGAATCGGCCCGACCGCATCGGTACGCGTGGCGCCGGCCGCGCGCAGCGCTTCAGCACCGTGTGTGAGACCGTGTTCGAGCATGCGCCGGCTGTTTGCGCTGAGCCGGTACGTGATCCTCGGCGCCGGAATGCCGTTGGAATCGGTGAGATCCGGATCGAGCGTCACGGTGTTGTGTGCTTCGGGCAGATCCTCGCAGCAGATGCCGAGATTGACGGTGCGATCGAACAGTTCAGCGAATGCCGCATGGTGTGCATCTCCCCACGGCAGCTCGCCGCGCCACATCGCGTTGCGTGCTGTGGCGACCGGTCCGGCGCCCCGCACGATCTGCATGTTGTAACCGCGTACGAAACCGCGGCCCAGGTCGGTCTCGTAGAACTGCTGACTCAACAGGCACGACCCCTGCGGGCCATAGTGCGACGCGAGCGGCGCATCGAACACGCCGTGCACGTTGCCCCATGGATGCAACATGAGGTTCTTGCCGACGAGACCCGAGTTGTTCGCGAGTCCGTGCGGAAACCGCGCCGATACCGAATTCAGCAACAACCTCGGCGTGCCGACGCCATCGGCCAGTACGTGACATCGGCGCTGCTCTTCGCGCCCTTCGCGCAGCCTGTGTTGCACGGGCCGAGGTTCGCGCAGCGTTCGCGGCCTGCGTGTTCGCGCGTTGCAATCGCGGTGTCCGACGGCCACCAGTGCCAGCCGAGTTTATTGAAGCCACGGCCCATCGCTTCGCCCATCAGTCCGAGCGGCACGTGCGGCAGCGGCGGCGAGTGCGGCGGCAACGCAGGATCACCGACCAGACCCGCGACCCCGACGTTGTAGTCATTCTGCGCGAAGAACGGTTCCAGATCGGCGTAGCTGATCGGCCAATCGTCAGCGACGCCGTCCAAGCTGCGTACACGAAAGTCCGACGGATGAAAGCGCGGGAAGTGGGCGGAATACAGGATCGTGCCGCCGCCGACGGCGTTGTAGTTCGCAATCGCGATCGGCGAGTCGCTGTCGTTGATCGGGTAGTCGGCAGCGAGTTTGCGTACGTTCGGACTGATCGCGTAGTCCGTCCACTGGCGCGTTTCCCAATCGCGCCGTGTGCTCGGGTAGTCGGCCGGGTTCATCCAGCCGCCTTGCTCGAGGCAGACAATGTGCATCTTCGTTTCCGCCAGACTCCACGCGACCGCGGCACCCGACGCACCTGCGCCGATGATGACGACGTCGGCGACGGCTTCGGTCATGTGTGCGCCTGAATTACGGCTCGTGGACCAGTCGCATCAGGACTCATTCATATCCTCCTGGTCATCGCAGTCATCGTGATCGTGATTCGTCTCATTCAAGCGCTACCGGCCGCATTTCGCCGAACCCAGACTTCAAGAAGTACTCGGGTAACTGTGAATATCACGGGACCGAGGATGAGGCCGGACGGACCGAGCACAAGCAACCCGCCAACGATTGAAACGAAGGCGACGACGGAATGCATCTGCAACCGGCGTCCAACCAACAACGGATAAAGCAGGTTGTCGACTCCACCGACAACGATTGCGCCCCATGCTACGAGCAGCAGCGCCTCGCCCCCTCTACCCTCCAACGCCAGAAAGATTGCCGCCGGGATCCACACGATAAAGGCGCCCAACACCGGGACCACCGCAAGCAGTCCCATGACAACTCCCCAGAGCAATGGCTCCGGCAAGCCCAGCCACCAGAACATCAGCCCGCCGAGCGAAC
>CAYUMA010000930.1:0-5457 GCA_964445675.1 uncultured Pseudomonadales bacterium
ATCAATCCCGCGAACGAAGACTTCCGCCAGCAACCACATCACAAAATTCCGCCGACGCTGATCCTCGACGCTGACGATTCAATGAAGGTGATGCAGGACGAGATCTTCGGGCCGCTGATGCCGGTGCGCGGCTACGACGACCTGTCGGAGGCTGTCGATTACGTCAACGAGCACGCGCGACCGCTTGGGCTGTATTACTTCGGCGCCGACGCAAAAGAACAGCAGCGCGTGCTGACGCATACGACATCCGGTGGCGTCACCGTCAACGACGTGGTCATGCACGTGGCGCAAGAGGACTTGCCGTTCGGCGGCGTCGGTCCGTCGGGGATGGGCGCGTATCACGGCCACGACGGCTTCAAGACGTTCAGCCACGCGAAGTCGATCTTCACGCAGTCGAAGATCGACGTCGCGGGCCTCGCGGGCCTGCGGCCACCGTACGGCGCGAAGATCGAGAGGTTGCTGAAAACGCAGATCGGCAAGTAGCCGATGGTTAGGACCGACAACGCGATGCGCAGCTATGTGCTCGGCGTTCTCGTCGTCGTCTACACATTCAATTTCATCGACCGCCAGATCCTGTCGATCCTGCTCGAGCCGATCAAGAACGATCTGCAGCTGTCGGATACGCAGCTCGGTCTGCTCACCGGATTTGCGTTCGCGATGTTCTACGCGACGCTCGGCATTCCCATCGCGCGTTATGCGGATCGCAGCAACCGCCGCGATTTGATCGCGATCGCATTGACGGTGTGGAGCGCCATGACGGCGCTGTCGGGATTCGCGATGAACTTCTGGCACCTGCTGATCGCGCGTATCGGTGTCGGTATCGGCGAAGCGGGTTGTTCGCCGGCGGCGCATTCGATCATCGCGGACTACTATTCCGCCAAATCCCGCGCGACCGCGCTGGGTATCTACTCGCTCGGCATCCCCATCGGGATTTTGTTCGGTTTTACGATCGGCGGCTGGATCAACGAGGTTTATGGTTGGCGCGTGGCGTTCTTCGTCGTCGGCGTGCCTGGACTGCTGCTCGCGCTGCTGGTGCGCTTTACGGTGCGTGAACCCGTACGCGGCATGGCGGAAGGTCGCGCGGCGGCGGCCGAACAACCCGGCATCATCGAGACGCTGCGCTATCTGCTCGCGAAGCGATCGTTCCGGCACCTTGCGTTTGGTGCCGCGCTGACCGCATTCGTCGGCTATGGTCTGGTCACCTGGATGCCGTCTTTTCTGATTCGTTCGCACGGCATGACGACAGGCCAGATCGGGCTCTGGCTCGGATTGATCCTCGGCATTCCCGGCGGCATCGGCATCGCGCTCGGCGGCTACCTCGCCGATCGTTGGGGCGCAGTCGATACGCGCTGGTATCTGTGGGTCGTCGCCGTCGCATTGCTCGCGGGGATGCCGTTTGCGCTCGGCACCTTTCTGGCGCCGACGCCGACGAAGGCGCTGCTGTATCTGATCGTCCCGGTCATGCTTGGCAACTTCTATCAGGCGACGACGTTCTCGCAAACCCAGGGTTTGGTCGGCCTGCGGATGCGTTCGGTCGCCGCTGCAGTGCTGCTCTTCATCATCAACATCGTCGGCTTGGGTGCCGGCCCCACCGTCGTCGGCGTGGTCGCGGATCTGCTGATACCTCGATTCGGGACCGAGTCGCTGCGCTATGCGTTGCTGCTGTGCGCGTTCGTCAACATCTGGGCGGCGGCGCATTACTTCATCGCCGGCAAACATCTCGCGGAGGATCTGGAAGTGAAGCCGGTATGAACCGGAGAGTCAGCGTCTGCGCAACTGTGCTCATTCTCGCGTGCGGGCAAGCGGCTGGCGCGACCGCAGCCGAACCGCAGGGGATCGTGCGCTTCGACCGCGCGATCATTGTCGATGCGATCGGCTTCGAGCAGCCGATCGCCGCGTCGACGATGTTCATTCCACACGGTTGGTTGACCCAGGGCGGCGTTTTGTGGGGCCGCGAATACATGTGTACGAACGGCTACAACGTCAACTGGTCGGCGACGTCGCCCGACGGCGCAACCAGCATCACGATCCTGCCGCAGGAGAAATGGGAGACGAACAACTACGGCGGCGGGCCATCGACACCGGGATGCGGCAGCGCGCCGTATACGTCTGCGCAGGACTATCTCGTGAGCGTCGTGCAACGCTTCCGGCCGGGTGCGCAGATCATCGACTACCGAGCGCGCCCCGACCTCGCGCAGGAACTGGCGTCATACAACTCCTCGACGCCGATGCCGATGGGTGAGATGCGCACGTGGGTCGACAGCGGCGAGATCCTCTTTGCGTTCAACGATCGTGGCCGCGACATGCGCGGCTCGATCGCGGCGTCGGTCGTCTTTTCGTTGATGCGCACGAATGCGGGCATGGGCATGGGCGTCATGGATGCGCTGACCGCGCTTGCCTTTCCGGGCTATGGCGTCATCGCGCCGAAGGATCAGTTCAATCTGAAGTTCTTCGAAGCGCTGCGGCGCACGATCAAGACGAACCCGCAATGGGAGCAGCGGCTCGCCAACCACAACGCCGCGATCGCGCAAGTTGCCCGCGTAGAAAACGCGAAACGCGCCGCGATCATTGCGAAGTCGAACGCAGAGATTGCGCAGATCCGCGAACAGGCGTGGAACTCGTATCAGGAAAGTGCGGACCGGCGCGCGCGCGAATTCGGCGAATTGATGCGCGGTGTGGAGACGTACAACGACGCCGATGCGCCGGGCGGCACGGTCGAGCTGTCGCACACCTATGACAACGCGTGGCGTCTCAACGACGGCACTTATGTGTTGTCGAACGATGTGAACTTCGAACCGTGGCGGGACCTCGGTGTCGAGGGGAAGCGGTTGGAGAGCGCGAAATAGCCGCATGGCGCAACGTGTGATTACAGCCGAAGTGCGCAGCTTTCTCGAAAGCATGAAGGTGCCGTGCGTGATCTCGACGCTGCGTCCCGACGGTCACCCGATTACGTCGGCGACGTGGTACGGATTCATTGACGATGACGTGGTGGTGTCGACACCTGCGCTGCGCAACAAGGCGCGCAACGTGCGCCAGGATGCGCGTATTTCCTTCATCGTCGATACGAAGGAACTGCCGTATCGCGGCGTTGCGATCGAGGGAGTGGCCGAGATCGTCGCGGATACGGACGGCGCCATCTTCGATTCGATCGTGCGGCGTTATCTCGGCGCGGACGCGGTGCCCGCGGTGCGAGCGCGTCTGGCAAGTGCGGGTGAACGCGTGATCGTGCGGATTCGCGCGCAGCGCGTACGGCCTTGGGCGATCGAGTCCTCGGGGGCTACGACCAAGTCGCCTGCAGAGGCGACGGGGTCTGCGACCGAGTCGCCTGCGGAGCCGTCACCGACAATGCGATAATCGCCCGCTTATCAACGGCAACGACGGGAACAGCGTGGCCGCGGCTCTGCAAGCATCCGAAATCGAGCGATTCAACCGCGACGGTTATCTCGTGGCGCGTCAATTCGCATCCGCCGCCGAGGTCGCGGCGCTGCGCGCGCGCGTCGCGGCGATGCTCGATCCGTTGCAGGGTCCCGTCGAGTTCGAAGCCGACACCGGCTATCCCGGCGCACCGTCGAGCCGTGGCGAAACCGGCGGAATGACACCACGGCGGCTGCTGCACGCGTACTCGCGCGATGAACTGGTGCGTGCGTTCGCGCGCAACCCGCGGGTCGCGCGGCAGCTGACGGAACTGTTCGGCGGCCGCGCGCCGCTGCTGTCGCAATGCCACCACAACTGCGTGATGACCAAACACCCCGAGTATTCGAGCCGCACCATGTGGCATCAGGACATTCGTTATTGGTCGTTTGAACGCGCCGATCTGATCTCGACCTGGCTCGCGCTGGGCCCTGAACGGCGCAGCAATGGCGCGCTGCTCGTGATTCCCGGCAGCCACACGCTGCAACTCGACCCGTCGCGCTATGACGACGCGCTGTTTCTGCGCCCGGATCTGCCCGAGAACCGCGCGCTGTTGGCGCAGGCCGAGATGGTCGAACTCGATGCCGGCGATCTGTTGTACTTTCATTGCCGGCTCTTCCATGCCGCCGGGCGCAACGAAACGCAGGCGCTCAAGTGTTCGCTGGTGTTCAGTTATCACGACGCCGACAACCACGCGACGCCGCACACGCGATCCGCGGTTTATCCATCGATACGGCTCTGAAGATGGACGAAGACGACGCTTTGTTTCAGGCCGCGATGGCGGATGTCGCGCGGCTGCGCGTACCGCGCAAACCGGCGCAGCCACGCAACGCCCCGACGCTAGGTCAGCGCGCACGCCGCGAAAACGCCGAGACGGTGCGTCGGGAGAGCGCCGACCCCAACTATCTGACGCTGGGGGAGGTCAAACAACTTGCGCCGCACGAACTGGTCAGTTGGAAAAAGGATGGCGTGCAGGAAGGCGTCTTCAAAAAACTGCGCCTCGGCAAATATCCGCTGGAGGGCACGCTCGACCTGCATCGCAAGACCGTCAAAGAGTCGCGCGCAGCGTTGTTCGAGTTCATTCACGTGGCGCTCGCGAAGGGGTGGCGCTGCGTCCTGGTCAATCACGGCCGCGGCGAGCAGAGCCCGACGCCGGCGCGGATCAAGAGCTATGCGATCGCATGGCTCGCGCAGATTCCCGAAGTGCTCGCGTACCACCACCCGGAACGGCGCCATGGTGGCGCGGGTGCGGTGTTCGTGCTGTTGCGCAAGTCGGCGGCGCTGCGCGAAGAGAACCGGGAGCGGCATGGGTTGAAGAGTGAATAAAGGGTGGAGCCACTAAGCGCAGTGCCAGGCGTTGCATTCGTTGCAGATGGTGTTCGGTGCTGCGGTGGGAATGGGTGTTCATCCACCATCCGCTAACCCGGATTTCTCACAGAACGGTTGAGTGAAGGCCGTCCTTCGTGCGATAAGTAGTGCGCTACCAATAACTTAGTGGCGCACGAGAGGACGGGCCTTCATGACAGAGTGTACTCCGGAACAGTTGTCGTTTGGGAGCATCGGCCGACGCCAGATGGTGGCGAAGTTTGATGGTGGCACGATGAGCAGTGACGGTGGTGTGTTGCTGTTGGGTGGGGTCGAGAAGCGGATCAAGCTGCTGGAACGATTCGCCGAGTGTTTTACCGATCATCGGGATGCACGCTTCGTCGAACACCCCGTGCGGCAACTGGTCAGCCAACGGGTGCTGGGGCTGGCGCTGGGTTATGAGGATCTGAACGATCACGATGCGCTACGCCGTGACCCGCTATTGGCGGCGGTGGTCGGTGCAGTCGATGTCGCTGGGAGTAGCCGGCGCCGGGCGGCTGATCGGGGTTGTGCACTGGCCGGCAAGAGCACGCTGAACCGCTTGGAACTGTCGACCGAGGGTGATGATCGGTACAAGAAGATCCAAGCGCTGCCGGGGCGCATGGATGACTTGCTGCTGCGACTCAGTAGTGTCCGGTTAAAAGTCGAACAAGATCATTTGGTTAGGGTTGGTTGGTAGTT
>CAYUMA010000931.1:0-1748 GCA_964445675.1 uncultured Pseudomonadales bacterium
GTGTCGGCGACGATCTGCTCGATCGCGGCACGCGCGCGCGCCTCGCTCCAGTCGGCGCCACCGAGTCGCTCGTGCCGTTGCGGTTCGTACAGTTGCATGCCGCGATGTTAGCAGTGAGCCCCGCCCTCTCGCGCAACACGAACCGGGTCGTTACCATGCCGCATGATCCTCGACCTGCACACCCACTCGATCAAATCCGACGATGGCCGCGCGAAAGTGCGCAACTACTGCCAGTGGATTCGTTCGCGGGACATTCCGATCGACGGGTTCGTGTTGACCGAGCACCGGCAGTTCGATGCGGAATCCGACTATGGCGAACTCGCACAGGAATTCGATCTGACGATTCTGAAAGCGAGCGAAGTCGAAACCGAATACGGCCACGTGCTGGTGTTCGGCGTTAACGACGCGCTGCGCGCCGCGTTCGACTTTCACGACATTCACCTGCCGCTTGCGAGCGTCGTCGCCGCGTGCGCACGTCACGGCGCGATCGCGGTGCCGTGCCATCCGGGCCGCAAACGCGTCGGCATGGCCGCGCACGTCGCAACGCTGGGTGCGCCGGCGGGCGTGCGCATCGTGGAAACACTCAACGGCGGCAGCCGCCAGGGCGAAGACGACATCGCGCAGGCGATGGCCCGGCAGCTGAACTATCTCGGCATCGGCGGCAGCGACGCGCATATCGTCAGCCACATCGGCCGCTGCGCAACGCGGTTCCCCGCGCCGGTCAACAGCGAAGCGGAACTCGTCGAAGCGCTGCGCGCCGAGGAATTCGCCGCAGTCTCGTTCAAAACAACCGAGTCCGACGCATGAGCTTGGATATCGAAGACCTCAAGACGCGTTTCCTGAAGGTCGACTTCGACGAGCAGACGTTTTCGGTCACTGCGGCAAAGCTCGCCGACTATGCGAAAACCTGCGGCGAACTCGCGCCCCGCTACACCGATCCGACGCATCCCGACTTCCAGGCGCTGCCGACATTTCCGTCGAGCTTCAGCGCCGGGCGCCGCTTGCCGGCGGGGTTTCCGAATCTGCCAGGGATGGGCATGGACGCCGGCAAAGCGGTGTCGCCGAAACAGCCGATCCGGCCTGACACACAACTGACCGGGCGCAGCCATATCCACGACATCTATGCGAAGTCCGGTCGCTCCGGGCGCATGGTTTTTATCGTGCTGCGTATGGAACTCTACGACGCCGCGAACACACACCTCGCATCGGCCGACACGAGCATGGTGATCCGGGAGCGGCCCGACGCATGACCATCAAAACGCTGGCGGATGTCGAGTTCGGCGCGCAGCTGCCGGTGTTCACGCCGGATACCGGCATCGACAACGTGCGTCGCTTCGCGCGCGCGGCCGGTTGGGATCGACCCCGCTTCACCGATCACGTCGCCGCGCGTGCGGAAGGGCTCCCGGGCGCGCTCGTGCCCGGCATCATGAGCCAGGGATTTCTCGTCGCGATGATTCACCGCTGGGCGCCCGACGCGCAGATCGTCAACGTCGATACCGTGTTTCGCGCGCCGGTGGTCGTCGATGAGGCGTATCAGATCAGCGGCGTCGTCACCGACATCGATGAGGCCGCCGGCACCGTGATGATCGATCTGACGGTCAGCAACGCGGCCAATGAAACGCGCGTCTTCGGCACCGTGTCGGTGAAATTGACCGTCTGATTCCTACTCGAGCCTGAACAGCGGCAGCGCGAGTTCGTCGTGGACTTCCCACTCGACGATCACGCGAGCGCCCACTGCGATATCGGTC